>JANRMD010000111.1:0-14749 GCA_033761895.1 Pirellulaceae bacterium
GTGGACACCATGCGATTGACTAACCACCGCTTGGCAGCGGAGGCTACGACCAAACCCAAAATCTAATCTGTACAGAGTACAGAGCACTGGCCTAATACAGGCGGCTGATTGGGATTTGCTTTACTCTGTTGGTTCGTAAACGTCACCGAGTGCTTCGGAGAGCGCGCGGCTGTTGGGGATATCTTGAGGCCAGAGGGTCCAGATGGAGGTGCGGGCCATGATCTTTTTGTGGAACTCGTCGAGCAGTTTACTCCGCTTCTCATTCGAAAGTTTCTTACGGATTTCAGGCTGCACAGCATCGAATGTCTTCTTGTGTCCCAGTTCTCGCTCCAAGACTTCGATGATGTGAAAGCCATATTCGCTTTCGATGACTTGGCTTAATCGTCTCAGCGGTAATGAGAACACGGCTTGATCAATCGCAGCCGATTTGAGGCTGCCTTGATTGATCCAATCGTAGACGCCACCTTGGGGGGCAGTGGCACCTTCAGAGCTTTGCTTGGCAACGGCTTCGAAGGGCGTACCTCCCAAGTACACTTGATTGCCGAGATCTTTGATTAAGGCTTCGGCTTCTTCACGGGAGTGCTTGCTGAAACGCACGCACAGTTCGCGATACCTCGCGCGCGACGTCACGTTCCACTCTGAGTCGTGTTCTTGGTAGTAGGCCCATAACTCCTCACGGCTGAATTCGTATTCATCCGGAACATACTTGCGTTCTAGTTCGGAGGAGAGCACGCGCTCGGTGAACTGATTCTGTAGAGTTGCAATCGACAATGAGTGTTCGTGCAACTTTCGTTCGAGCGAGGCCAAGTCGTCGACTTTGTACTTCTTCATCATGACCGGGATCTGTTTGTCATGAAAAATTTGTGCGGCCTTCATGGTCACTTTGGCCTGCATTTCCTCGACTTCTTTTGGTGATTTGTTGCCGACCATGTCGCGGAAAAACTCTTGATACATGGCTTTGATTTCAACGTACTGAGCCAGTACATCGCGGATCAATTTGGCTTTAACCTGCTTTTCCTGCTCCGGCGTCATCTTGTCACGATTCTTCTCCAGAATCGGTTCGATGAAGACCATCATATCGCCCGCTAGCACGTGCTCAGTTCCCACCACCGCTACCAGTTCGCCCGCATCAAACTCCCGAAAACTTGCTTGGTCGCTCGCTGCACTAGCGGACGTGCCGCCAGAGACCCCAGCAGAGCCAACCGCAGATGTGCTTACCAAGGTTCCAGGAGTCGGTTCTTGGCCACGCACGATGAGGTCCGAAGGGGAGGCTTGTGCAGGCCCAGCCATGTGAGCAGGCGATGAATTTTGCGCAGATTGGACTTGAGCTTGCCGTCCCGTCGTCGACCATGGACTTTGCGCGCACGCCGGTAGGCTGATGCAGTAGGTCGCCAAAAGTGGCATGGAACTGAGGAACAGGGCTCTTCTCGTCTTTCTTGAGGTCGAAAAGGAAAGACTTGGGCCTCGGCAATCGTCTAGGTGAGTGGGTTTTTGGGTATGGTTCATGACTGCAACTTCGCTTTGTGCAAACCCCGAATGGCGGAAGTGTCGAACGCTACAAACAAATGTTCTTAGACAAATTTTGCCACCTGTAGCAATAGTGATTGCTTTGTCGCAGGCCGTATTCAGGGCTGTCGCAAGGGATAACATTCCTAATTGAAACGGGGTAGAATGCTGGCGTGAGTTTCGTAGGGTAGAGTTCAAAAGGCATGCCTGCGAACCCCGACTCGAATTTCGGCTTATGCCGTCGATAGTCCATCAAGTCCATCAAGAATGAACATTGGAGCCAATAGATGCAATTGAAAATGAACCTTCGCGTAGCTTTGTTAGGTACTTTGGCGATGCTATTTGCAAATCTTGCAGTCGCTCAAGATGCCAAAACGACCCCAGTGGAACTCTCCAACGGCAAGTTGATTCTGGCTGCGCCTGCGGACTGGGTGCAGGTTAAACCCAAATCGAACATTGTTCAGTATGAGTTTTCGGCACCAAAGCTTGACGAAAAAGAGAAGGACAAAGCGGCTCGCATCACCTTCACCGCTTCGGGTGGATCTATCGAAGACAACCTAGTGCGTTGGTACGGCCAATTCGAACAAGCTGACAAGAGTTCAACCAAAGACAAGTCCAAGGTCGAGAAGTTTGAAGTAGCTGGACAAACGATTCATTTTGTGGATATCCCAGGCACGTTCAAAGACACCATGGGTGCAGGTCCATTTGCGCCTAGCAAAGCGCCAACGTTGCGAGAAAACTACCGCATGCTGGGTGCGATCATTGAAACCAAAGAATTGGGTAACCACTACGTAAAGATCACTGGGCCAGCCGACACCGTCGAAAAGCTGGCTGAGGGATTCAAAAAGATGCTCAAGGAGCTGGTCGTAAAGTCTTAGAGCGTCAAACTTAAATGTTAGGATTAGCCGTAGTGCGCTAGCACCGGTTGCCGCGGCGAAAACCGGACGCTAGCGCGTTCCGGCTGGATATTACAAACCAGTTTTTGCGTGCAAGTATGGTCCCCGAGCTGGAATAATCCGCCAAAAGTGCTGGATTGCGCCCTTTTCGGGCTGGAAAAAAGCAAATCAGACTGGACGATGAAAAGCGAAAAGGGAACAATTAGGACGTTCGTGTTGAAGCGTGCAACTTGATCAGGCTCGGCGAGTCTCGATCAAACCACATTGTTGCGAAAAGAGCTAATGAAAAACAAAAAGAAAAATCAGAAATCGATGAGTCGCCACTATCGGCAAGCCGCCGGTCCCGTGGTGAGGCCTACAAGTGAAAAAGATGTTGCTGAGCTGCTCAGCGGCGGAGCCCCCAGCGAAGCGTCAAAAGAACTTCGCTGGAACGCAGGCAAAGCCAATGTTGCCCACAGCAACAACATTAACTGGATCGCTGCGGCGTGGCTGCTAATGATCCATGTTGGAGCGATTGCTGCACCTTGGACCTTTACCTGGTCTGCTCTTGCACTGGTTGTAGTGCTCCACTGGTTATGCGGTGGAATCGGAATTTGTCTTGGCTACCATCGCTTGCTGACCCATGGCGGCTTCGGTTGCCCACGCTGGGTAAAACAAGGCATCTCAATGATCGGTTGCTTGGCTGGTGAAGGTCCACCATTGCAATGGGTCGCCAACCATCGACTGCATCATGCTCGAAGCGATCAAGATGGTGATCCTCACTCGCCGCGCGATGGTGCTTGGTGGAGCCACGCTTTCTGGTTGGCTTACCGAGTCGGTGGACGCAACCCGACTGAGTTCTATAAGAAGTGGGCACCTGATCTCCAACGCGATCGCTTTATGCGAAGCATGGAATACGCGTTCTTACCATTGAACGTGGCTTTGACAGCCGTCATCATGGGCGCAGGCTACTTTTTTGATGGTTGGTCGCTGGCCATCTCCTGGCTCGTATGGGCAGTCTGCGTCCGCATGGTGTTCGTGCTCCACTCGACATGGTTGGTGAACTCGGCCAGTCACATTTGGGGCTATCGCAACTACGAAACACGCGATGACAGTCGCAATAATTGGTGGGTCGCACTGCTCACCTACGGTGAAGGTTGGCACAACAACCATCACGCGCATCCACGAATGGCCAAGCATGGACACAAGTGGTGGGAATTCGACATCACTTACCAGACCATTCGCTTGATGAAAGTCATGGGATTGGCTTGGGATGTGGTCGACTACCGCACACGCAGCGAAAAAGCGGCGTGACAGTTAAATTCGGCAGCTGGTTTCAATAATCACCAGTTGCTTGAAGAATGTAAATCAAAATAACTTGAACCCGATGTACTCCGATGTGCATCGGGTTCGTTTTTGGTACAGGAGTATATCGATGGCTGATACGATTTTTGGAAAGATCATTCGCAAAGAGATTCCAGCGCGAATCGTGCATGAAGATGAACATTGCTTAGCATTTCATGATGTCTCTCCCCAAGCTCCCGTTCATGTACTGGTCATTCCCAAAAAGCCCATTGAATCCTTGGCGCAGTTGGATGCTACCGATGCACCTTTGCTGGGGCATATGTGGATCGTCATTGCGAAGATTGCCGCAGAGTTGAAACTGGCGGAGTCTGGCTACCGAGTTGTAGTGAATTGCGGACGCGATGGCGGGCAATCCGTTGATCATCTTCATTTTCATATCCTTGGTGGACGCAGTTTGAAGTGGCCTCCTGGATAACGCTCTGGCAGACTGCTGAAAAGTAACTCGAAGCGTTAGTTTTGATGTTGCACGTTTCGGGCTTCACAACCCGAAGCGTTAGCGAGGGACCGGTACAGGAAGTTCCCTCGCGCACGCTTCGGGTTACCAAGAATCCACTGCGATTCACAAATCGATTTTTTCAGCAGCCTGCTAGAGGTCACACGCTCGGGACAATGGTCCCAAGCTACGCGTGTTCGGATTTCCGCAGCTAATTTTTGCAAGAGTCCAGCGAGTCGCTATTTCACCGAAAAGAAACGGTCTGTAGTATCCGGAAGGCTCATCGCGTCGCTTGATGTGTCCCGGAGACTGGTAAACAAGCCCTGCGTCAAATCGCATTTACCAGCATTTAAAAACACCCGCTTTCCCAAATCGGTTGCTGATGATTCTCAACTTCGTCGAACTTCGCTGTTTTCGATTTAATGCACTCGCGGTTGCGATGCTGGCTTCCGCCGTCGCTGCTTGCGGCACTGTGAATTTGCAGGCCCAGGACAATAACGGAGTGAAGATAGAGCTAAAGCTGAATCCATCGATCCCTGAAAATCCTGCGCAGCCGGCGACTAAGGAGGCAAAGGAAGCAGAATCAAAGGAAGCAGAATCTCCCGAGACCGGCGTTAAGGAATCGATGCCCAAAGAGAAGGCAGGGCACAATCCGTTTGTGCTAAGCGCTTTTCAGATAGTCTCTGATAAAGGTGCGTACAAAGACGAAAGACCGAAACCGAAACCTAAAGCGCAGCCCCTCAGCGCTCTCAGTCTTGAACTACCACCTAGCCACGACACTGCCGCGAAGGCAGGAGTAAAGGACACGAAGGCGTCTGCTAGCGATTCAAAAACACCCACCAAAGATCTGAAGAAAACAGGTGACGGTGCACCTCCCAAAGTGGAATCGTCCAACGGAAAGACCATTCGTAAACTCGATGGTAGTCTGGACAAGCCCAAGCAGCTCAAGCCCTTGAAGATCGAATCTTCGGACGCTGATTCCAAAGATGACAATGAGGACGCGGAATGTCCTGGTGGCACTGAGGGCTCCAAACCGCTGCCGGTCCTACCTGATGATATCCCTCTGAAACAAGACGATCATCCGTACGATGCTCCTGCGGCTGAGTCATCTTCAGCCAAACCGGATCGACCTGCGGGACGTACGCCGCTGCAATTGAGCAATGAACAGATGCGTCTGAGAACGGAGATTAACCAACTTCTTCGTTATTACATACAGCATCCTGAAACGACTACGCGCCGCAGTCCTTGGGCAGTCATGCATGCGATCCTGCCTTATGGTGTTGAAGCTGAACTGGCTGCAGGTAATCGCCGGGTGAACGCGATCGGCTGGATGAGCTACAACGGGTTGTGCAAGACTCAGCGAATTTTCCAACCGACTAAAAGCGGCTTTCGAACCAACCTTGGTCCTGGCGTCCAAGGGCACGAAGGTCAGTTCTTGGCAATTCTTGCACAGTCAAAAGTCGCTCCTAACTATCCAATCAAAGTCGGGGAACGGAGCTATACAGTCAACGACTTGGTGCGCCTCGAAATGGCAACTTGTCGGGAAAAATCGGAACTGACATTCAAGCTGATCGGACTGTCCTACTACCTCGAGCCTAACCAACGCTGGCGCGACAACCAAGGTGGCAACTGGTCGCTCGAGAAATTGGTCGCCGAAGAACTGGAGCAACCTGTAGTTGGAGCCGCATGCGGTGGAACTCATCGTTTGATGGGACTAACTTTCTCGCTATTGCAGCGCAAGCAAGCGGGGTTACCCATTGATGGACACTGGGAACGTTCGGAGCAATTCCTAAACGAGTTCGTCGCGTACGCATTTAGCCTGCAGAATCCAGACGGTAGCTTTAGTACGGAGTGGTTTGAGGCCCGTGCTAATGATCCCAATGTTGAACGCAAAATTCAAACTACGGGTCACATTCTGGAATGGCTGATCTACACCTTACCCGATGACCAACTGCAATCGCCGCCTGTTCAAAAGGCGATTCGGTACCTGCTGAGCACTTTGGGTGCGGAGCCGGGCCGAGACTGGCCGATTGGCCCACGCGGCCACTCCTTGCGAGCCCTTGCACTTTACAACCAGCGTGTTTTTGGTGCTGAACCTGGGAAATTGAAGCAATACATCGCCAACTTGAACACCGAATCCAAGCAGCGGTAATTGTCCTAGGCCGATAGGTTAGATAACATAGAGACTTTGGCTCTTCGCGATTTCGCCTGTGCTTTACTGCGTTTCAAGCTTTGCTGGGCAATCTAGAGTCGGCATTTTGGAAGCGGCTTGACCAGCCAACGTTGTGCATTTGACCGCGGCCACTAACTGATCGATGCAGAAAATGGTTGCGCAACGGCACACAAAACAATTTACCTTGATGTTGGCGTCGGCTGGGGCCCTGGTCCACGACACCAATGCCGATGCTCTGTTGGTCTTGTTGGATGGGGCCACGGACTGGCAAAAACTCAGACAAGCAGTTCCTGAGAGTGTCAAAAAGATCATCGTGGCAGCCGACCTTGAGGAAGATCTGGTCGGTGCAACCCAAGAGGGTCTGATCGCCCTCACGCTGCACAAAGAGAAATCTCCGCTGCTCGAGCGATTACAACACGCCTTGCTAGAAGCGGTGGCCGACGGAGTGCTCAACAGCAACTGCGATGTGATAGCGGTCTACAGTGGGTTTGAGTTCCAGAAGATCGACTCGATCAGCCTCATACGACTCGACGACCGCATGCGGAGATTGACTTCGCGCGATTTGCAGTTGCTCGAAAGTAGCGTGCCGCTCAAGAGCCTCAAGACGGTCATCGATTTGGCAACACAGATCGGACGCGAAGGACGCGAAGGCAAGAAGGTTGGCACGTTGTTTGTCGTCGGCGACACGCGACGTGTGTTGAACCACTGCAAAGACAGCGGCTTCGATCCCCTGCGCGGCTACAGCCGAAAGATGCGGAACCTGTTTGACCCCAAAGTGCGCGAAGACATTAAAGAAATCGCACAGATGGATGGTGCCTTCGTGGTTTCGCCCGAAGGGGTTGTCGAAAAGAGCCGCCAGATACTCGAAGTTGCTCACGCGGATTTAACGCTCTCGAAAGGGCTTGGCTCACGTCATTGGGCCGCCGCCGCAATCTCGCAGTTAACCAAAGCGGTTGGGATCGTGGTCAGCCAATCGTCCGGCACAGTGCGACTCTTTCAAAACGGTGACTTGGTACTACGCATCGAACCTATGGACCACGCAGTGAAGTGGCAAGAGTTCAATTACGATCCACCACCGCCTGACGCTGAGAATTGAAATGGTCATCTCACCAGCGACACAAGGTCGGTGGGGCGCCAGCGTTGCGATCGATCGTGTGTGTTAGCTCGTCAGTCAGTTCACCACCGACGCAAGGTCGCTGGTTTCCATTTTAGGGTTTAGTACACGCTTAGTGATATTCTTAGAGCATATGCCGTTACTCTTGCGATTAGAACGAAACATGCCCTCCGCATTCGCGTCTTCACATCACTGGTAAATCACTGTTAGTTGCGTAAACAAACAAAACCAGAGCTTGCAGCTTGGAAGTGTAGAAGTCGTGCCATAAGACACCACCGACCTTGCGTCGGTGGTGAACTGACTGACCAGCTAGCATCCGCGGGCGCCGCTTCGCTTGCACCCCACCGACCTTGTTTCGGTGGTGGAATGCCTTACCTCAACGCCTTCTTCGCCTCCCAGATCGGATTATCGAGCGGCGTAAACGAAGGGCCAGAAGCGATGGTGCGTCGCCACTGTTGCAATACCGCGCGATTGGGGATGCTCGGCTGGAACCCCAGGTCCTTACCCATCAGTCGCCGCAATTGATGACCGGCGAGTACGCGTTCGTTTAACTCGACGCTGTCAAGCGATTCCACAAGCTTGGGGAGCACGTCTTTGGGTTGTGAACTGTCGGCGGCACCTGCAAACAGAGTGAACAAGGCATCACCGCGCCCAGGATGCGCTGTCTCAAAGGCTGCTCGAAGCGCCTCAGCCTTCTGTTCACTGGAGGCAATCAACTGCTCAGCCAACGTAAGTGTCGTGGACCAATGGCTTCGGAGCGATTCGTTGTTCAAACAATCGCCCGCAAAACTCTCCCAGCGTCCCAGCAGCATCGCCGTTTGAATGGCAAGGGCTGCGGTTTCGGGTCGGCTGTCGGAGCACAAGCTAGTCAGCTGAGCGCTGGCGTCTACGTTAGCGTTCATCGACTTGTGCATGTCAGCGGCAGCCAAGAGGTCAATTGGCCGGTCGCTGCCAGCCCGATACCAACTTGGAATCGCACCTAATTCAAATTCGATCGGCGCACCATCGGTAAACGCAACGCCTTCACCGACTACTAAACGATAGTTCTTATTGTCGGTGGCTTCTCGAGTCGGAATGACACTGACCTGCCCCTCAACCGCAACCACAATCAAAAACGGTTTGGTCGCGAGCTTGTCAGTCACAGGTCCGTGCAACACCGGCCGGTAGGCAACTTCGACAGCTGCCCTGCTGGTTGCCTCCTCGAATCGCAGCTTAACAGGACCAGTCGGGGCTGCTATGGTGACTTCGCGTCCCAAAGCCCCACCCTTAATGATGGCTCGACACAGGGGCGTGGTGACGGTCACGTGCTCGTCCCCGGAAAGCTGCATGAGCGTCGGGCCGCCCACGGCCCAAGTCCCATGACCAGCCAGATTCAACGTTGGTCGCATCGTAGGAGGGATCACGATTTCGGCATCTGTTGGCAGCGGCGTGTTGGCTGTAATCCGCTGCACTGAGTTTCCGCTGGCGTTTCCGCTGGCGTTTCCATCGGCCGCTTTTAGAACAAAAAGAACCGAGTTCGCATCCTCAGAATTCGGAGTCCAACTAAACGACTTGCCACTAGGCTCCGCTGGCGATGCCCCTTCGTCGTTCACTGCATCGCTGATTGGTGGCACTTCAGTTGGAGAAATTTGGCTATCCGACGTTGGTGAATCCCCTGCAGGCGTATCATTGTCCTTCGCGGTTGCAACTGGTGGTGGAACAGTGGGGAGTGTGGGCGCGTCGACCTTGTCATTCAGTTTGCCGTCCGTGGATTTGGGCTCAACCGAGTCCTTGGGCCCTCCATTTTCAGTTGCCTTGTTCGGTGGGGTGTTGCTGGCGACAAACATGTCGCGCACGTTGCTCAGTGGACCGAGAGCTTGCCAAGCCAAAACGGCTAACAAGGCAACCATCGCGCCGATGGCCAGGGGTATGCGCCAGCCTCCACTTTTCTGACCGACCAAATACTCGGGTACTTCATGGGCTAGTTGTGGACGTTCCAGGTCCAAACCTTGCGGCTTGATCGAACCTCCGCCCGAAGCCAACATGGGCGCCTGGACCTGCGAACGCTCCGCAGCGGTCGTTTCCGTAGCGTTTACTTCCGCAGGCTCAATTGACTGTTCGGGATGCGCCCCGTCCAGCCGAATTATGTTTCCGTTGGCGCCGGCCGTCGACTTTAGTCCAATCTTGAGTCGCCGTTGCAAGGCGGCCTGGTTTTGAGGATTGGTCAGGCCGATCGCCAGTGATCTAAGCTCTGACGGTACAACCACTTGCGAGTTCAGGGCTTCGGCCAAAAGCTGGTGGCAATGGGCCAACTCGGCCAGCACCAAATCCGATTCTGCGATGCAGATCCGTTCGAACTCTGGCACTTGTTCGCTGGCCAACGCATCGTCCAGATACTCAGCGACGGTATTGGCATCACCGCCAAGCCCTTCACCATTAAGCTTGGGTGCCAAGAGTTGCTTGTGCTTCACCAGGTTCTCGACGCGACGCAATAAGTTGCTCGCCACTTCCGTTTTTCGAATCCGTTGATGCAAGTCGCTCGATTCGGATGGGCTGAGCACGCCATCTCGGTAGGCCAGAAGTGTTCGCAGTGTCAATCGCATGGCTGAGTCCTAAGTATCGCGTTTCGCAGAGAAATTCTCTGCGGCAATAGTTAGTGACTGCAACCACGGTAATCCGTAGCGATTTATCGAAAGAAAAAGTAGAAAAACACTCGTAGCTGCATTGCCTGCCTGGGAAACAGCCTATCCGAGCAGCATTCGTTGACCGCTGGTCATGCTCTGTCGAGCCATTTGGAGGGCACTCAAACTTCGATAAATGTCTTCTAGGTCTGCGGTTTTGCGGACCAAACTGGTTACCGCGCGATGAAATTGACTGAACAATTGCTGGCCCACGGACAACTCAGTTTCGAGCGATTCTTGATGCCTGCCCGCTTCGTCGAACCAAATCAAAGTGCTGGGCAGATCCACGAAGGCGAGCCCTTTTTCGCAACAGACTTGAACCGCAGCGGGTGGGCGGAAGGTGATCGCTTCACTCCAGGTGGCCGGCATGTAGGCTCCGCAGCTGATCTGGGCCAAAGTCGCGTAAGGTGGTGCGGTGGGTTCCGAAAGGTCCAGACTCAACACTTGGTAGTCAGATTCACCGGTTGGAGATTCTGAGCCTGGATGACCGATGGCCTGCACCGCGCGAACGTCGCGACCAACGATGAACCGGCACCAGTCAATCAACTCCACGAGTTCGCGATCGGCGCGAGCGGTCAAGGACCGGCCGTTACGACGCCCGTCCGAATTTTCGCGCGGCAAACGTCGATGGCAGAAGAGCAGCTTGGGTTTTCCTAGCCTAGTGGCGATCAGCTCCTTCAATCGCAGGGTCGCTGGTGCAAATCGTCTTGGAAACTCGGCCATGAAGGCGATGCCTGAATCATTGACGGCTTGCTTTAGTTCAGCCGCTTGCTGCGGATCAAAATCAACTTCTCCGCCACAGTAAATTGCCTTTCCATATTCGCAGGCGGCCATGAGTGGAGCGACACCATACCAATCGCCTTCCAACATCATGATCGCATCGATGTCTTCGCGCGCGATCATCGATCGAAATCCATCACAGGTCTGTGTGCCGAACTCGCGCGCGACCCCATCCGCAAGCGCCATCACCGAACTGTAGACACCTCGAAGCTCAAATCGCTCTTGAAGCATCCTCAGAGCTGGATGATGCCGCTGCTGCCAATCTCGAGAGATTCCTACCAACCCGATTCGAAGTCGCATTTGTTAAGCGTGCCCCGCCTTTGTGCGGCAGTTAGAGGAGTGCGGCAAAAAGTGAATTCTGGCAAAAAGAGGTCGAAATGCCTCGTTTTGCGGATTTTCAGTCCGTTTTTTGCAGATTTCAAAAGTTTTCTATCGAGCAGTGTACACCCAAACCGGTGCCAATTTCCAGCTGGAATAATGCTAGCGTCGCTTATCTAACCCGAAAAAAGGGAACGACTTAGGGAAAATTGAAGGCAATTCCACGGCAGACCGCATTGCTAGCATCACCAAATCCAGCGGTCTTTCCCGATATCCCAGAACTGTCTGGCTGGTTGCGACCATGTTCGGTCGGTTTATACTGCTGCCCAATTGGTCGTTAGACGCGACGCAATCGGAATACTTTTGCTAGTTCCCCCCGCTGCTTGTTTTCACTCTCATCATGATTTGGGAACTGCGTCTAACAACGTGACACCCGTTGGTGTGCTGGCTAGTTGAAGCGATTCGACCAGACACCGAAGTAAATAGAGTGTGACGTGGTTTTCGGTAGCCATGAGTTGGCTATGGTAGAACCCCGCCACAAATAAGAATGCAACTTGGCGATGGAGTTAGGAATGCTCCTGATGTATCCAGCAAAGCGAGAGCCACAAAGTTGAAACGCAATGGCACGTTTGCTGACGCACCGACAGGTTGTCCAGAGGCTTCAAGGTCTGCTCGCAGAGCAGCTTCAAAGCTGATGGGTGTCCCGCTGGATTGTCTTTTCAAGAAGGATGACAAGTATGGTTCATGTGGCACTAGCTTTTATTCTGGCCTTTACGGGCACGGGTAAAGAGAGTTCTCTAAACTACGAAGAAGCGTTCGCCAAAGCGGAGAAGGAAAAAAAACCACTTCTGATTCTTGTGGGAGCACGTTGGTGTGCCTCCTGCCAAGTCATGAAGCGAGATACGATCGAGCCTATGAAGGAATCTGGGGATCTTAAGGACGTCGTTGTCGTACTCATCGACAAAGACGAGCGACCCGAACTAGCCGAGCAGTTGATGCGAGGCGAAACTCTCCCTCAAGTAGTCGTTTTCAGCCAACAAACAGGAAATTGGAAACGATTCAGCCTCACAGGCATGCAAAGCAAATCACGAATCGGTGAACTTTTGCAACGTGCAAATGCCAAATAATCGGTTTCCCTAGGAAACCCGACCCGGCAGTTCCTTGCTCGTTGCATAGTTCATGCCAAGAATAGCAAAGCGGACAACTCTTCAGCACAGTTGTCCGCTTTTTTCGTTTTGATAGCAGACTTGAGATCTCCGATCTCAGGGTTCGGCCAGTGCAACCCACCGGTATACGGCCTGTAAACACATTCAGTCTGGACGCTACAATATGACGCTACAGTATATTGTGTCCACTCACGCTCACTTGCACACATTTCTAAACCATACACGATGACCTTGTTCGAAAAATTCCCACACATTGTCCGCGAGAACGAGCCGCTAGCACAATACAGTTGGCTGCGTATCGGCGGTAAAGCTCGCTACTTCGCTGAACCAACCACGGTTGAAGAACTTAGCGGTCTAGTCAAAGAAGCCAGCGCTGCTGGACTCACCACGCGCATCCTCGGTGGCGGTTCGAACTTGTTGATTCGCGAAAGCGGCGTCGATGGCTTGGTCATCAGCCTCGCAGCCCCCGATTTTTCCCAGATCGAAATCAATGGCAGCTCCGTCACTGCGGGCGCTGGCGCGAAACTCGGGCACTTGGTTTCGCGGACCGTTGGTGCTGGATTAGCCGGCCTCGAACACCTGGTTGGTATTCCCGGCACCGTCGGCGGCGCAGTCGTTGGCAATGCGGGCGTGATTCATGATGACCTAGGCAGTAGCGTTGTTGCCGCAACCGTCCTAAATCGCGACGGCACCACGGCGCGTCGGGATGCTAGCGGCTTACAATTCGCCTTTCGACGCAGCAACTTGGACGACACCATCGTACTGTCGATTGATCTCAAGCTAGAAACCGGCGGTGAAAGCGATCTCACCAGACGCATGCAATCGAGCTGGATCATCAAGCGAGCCAACCAACCGTCGACTGATTTGCGAACCGTTCTCGCCTTCGTAGAACCCGATGGCGTCAGCTTGGGCGAATTGTTCGAGACCGCAGGAGTCCGTGGTGCCTCCGATGGTGAAGCTACGCTCAGTGCCCAGTTCCCAGGCTATATCATTGCCTCAGGTGCCATCACCAGTGAGCAAGTGCTAGCATTAATTGCTCAAGTTCGGCGTGCCGTGGAATTGAAGACAGGAATCGCGTTGCAGTCCCAACTAAGAATCTGGTAGAAGATTGATAAGAGCTTGGTACAGATTAGATTTTGGGATTAACCGCAGTGCGTTAGCACCGGTTCCTGCGGCAGAAACCGGTGCTAACGCACTGCGGTTAATAAGCCCAACCCGAGTTTTTAATGCATTCAAAGCACTAGTGACATTGGGTTCCAGCCCGGACGCTAGGACAGCGTACTTAGGAGTTGCCAAGGTTGGCTGCATCAAAGGACAAGGAAGCAAAACCTAGCGGGCTTCAGTCGCTCGCGCAGTGGATGCACTACATCCCCGGTGGCGCTTTGCTTTTTGCAGTCACCCCTCTGTTGATCTTGGGCTACTTCGCCTGGCGAAATTGGGGCGCTGAACATCTCGACGTGGCCTTGTACGCAGTCAAGATTGAGAATTTAGTGACTACGCCGCAGCCAACATGGATACGCAATACCCAAGTGCGCGAGGAAGTTTTCAAGAACAGCGGCCTCGGACAACTTTCGGTTCTCGATCCGCAAGCTAGCGCCACGATTGCACACGCATTTGAATCCCATAGTTGGGTCCAGCGCGCTTCTCGCGTTCAAAAACTCCCTGGTGGAAAAGTCACTGTCGATATCGTGTATCGCCGGCCCATTGCCATGGTCTATTACGACGGCCATGCCAACCCAAGCTCAGCGAACGTCAAGGAAGGTTTTTTTCCCGTCGATGAAGAAGGGGTCGTGCTTCCGCTGGCCGACTTCGATGAAAGTCAAGTTCGAAATTACTTCGTAGTGATCGCCGATGGAGCCACACCCCCAAGCGAAATTGGCATGACGTACTCCGATACACGCATCAAGCAAGCGCTCCTGCTTTGTCGCTTGCTGGACTCTGCGCGCGCTGAACTTAGACTGGCCGGGATCACTGTGGTTCGAGATGATCGCATGGGAGGCCCGAGTCCATGGATCATGCACATTAACACCTCAGACAACCGCCTGATCAATTGGGGCCACGCTCCAGGCAGTGAATCGCCCGGCGAACCTACCCCGCAAGAAAAATTCACCAATCTCGTCAAATGGCACACCGATGCGAGCTCAACGCTCCAAATCGATCTCACCAGGCCCTTCGTCCGCGAAACCAAACTCACCGGCCACTAGTGATTAGCCGCAGTGCGCTAGTGCCGCAACTTGTAAATTCTATGCCACAAGCGCGAGGATTAGATCGGAACGATTCGGTTGACGTTTTTCACGCCAAGTTTTAACACGATCCAAACTGCTTGCGCTACCTGGAGTGCCATCGTACTTCCAAGAGA
>JANRMD010000112.1:0-5041 GCA_033761895.1 Pirellulaceae bacterium
GAGGCCAAGGAGCGACTACAGAAACTTGGGAAATGATAATTGAAATCTCGTCTGGTGCGGAAGCCGATGTCGCTGATGGCTACTGGTTCTACGAGCGTCAAAGCGTCGGGCTTGGAGACTACTTTCGTATCACTTTTGAACGTTATGCGTCGTGCCCCATTTGGGCCTAAATCCCCTCACTAGCAAGAAACCAACATGGCCGAAAACGCGAACTTACATCACACGATCAATTACATCGAATTCTCAGCGGTCGACATGGCTGAGGCAAAACGATTCTTCAAAGCGGCATTCGATTGGGAGTTCAGCGATTATGGTCCAGACTACGCCGGCATACGCAATCGGACTGGGGAAGGGGAGTGCGGTGGAATTTGTCGAACCGACAAGGTTGTTGCCGGCGGTCCGCTTGTGATCCTGTATTCCGTCGACCTTGAGTCGTCTTTGACTTCCGTGAAGCAAGCAGGTGGTAGGATCACGAAGGAGATATTCTCATTTCCCGGTGGACGCCGATTTCACTTCTGCGATCCAAGCGGAAACGAACTTGCGGTATGGTCTGACCAACAAGGTGGGGCAAGTGTTTGAAGGTCTTCCCGCTTTGCTCAGCGGTCTAAGTTTGCGAAAAGATCTTGCTCGCCTTTAATGCCTGATATCAAATCGGGTTGTGTTTGCATAAGCGGCGGGTTCAGCGGACGAGGTCGTCCGCGCTCCACAAAACCGGACCAGCAGACTGGAATATCGAGAGAGGCATGTCACCATTCTCTATCGGCCTTCGATAAAACGAACCCACTTGGGGCTAAGCGTGATATCAACCAACTCGCGCTGCGTCCACTATCTTGCTTGACTTAAGGCGATCCAAATTCGGCGAGTAAGCTCGCCTTAATCGCTCGAGAACAGCTTGACTTTTGGATTTCGTTGTTTTCCGACCCCCAAAAGTCGCAGAAAAGCGAAATCGCGTGCACGCAATTCAGCTCGCCTGGTTACTCAAATCAAGTTTCAATTGCGGCAAATCGTCCCGTCGAATACGCAGGCCGGTTCGCATGTTAAACTTACGTGCATGATGAAGTACTTTTCAATGACCGTCTCTTCCGCTTTTAGATTCAGTTCGGGGTTGTACTCGACGCTGGGTATTTGCTCGATGCTGGCAGTAGTGTTTGTTGGCTGCGATCACAACGACTCAACCAGCCTTCTTTTCCCGGGCATCGTTGAAACTCAGGAGGTACGTTTAAGCTCGAAGATTGGTGGCCGAGTTGAGAAGGTGTTAGTTCGAGAGGGCGACATTGTCGAAGCCGGGCAACCTTTAGTGCTGCTCGATTGTGCGGAGCTAAACGCCAAACGATCGCAATTGGTCGCACAGCAAGAGTCGTTTCAAGCCAAGCTCGATATGCTTTGCAACGGTCCATTGCCTGAAGCAATCGCAGCAGCACGCTCTTCGCTGGAGATGTCCGAAATTCGGCTCAAGCGGCTCGAAGCGGGTGCTCGTTCTGAAGAAATTGAAATTGCCAAGTATGAATCAGAACTGTGGGCGGCTGAATACGATCGAGCCTTGGCTGAATACAATCGCCTGAAAACGCTCGCCGCCGCCAATTCGATCAGTCAAACTGAACTGGAATCTGCCCAAGCCGATCTGATCAAGGCCAAGTCCCAAGCGAGCTCAAGTGCGAAGAGTCACGAGATGCTGGTGAAGGGTGCGCGTGTTGAAGACCTGGATGAAGCCCGCTCGCAAGTTGCCAAGTTTCGGGCCGACTACGAACTGATCAAGCGTGGTGCCCGGGACGAAGAGATTCGTCAAGCCAAAGCTCAAGTCGCTGAAGTTGTTGCGAGAATCGCGGAGCTCGATACGCAACTAGCAGAGTGTTCGATTGTGGCACCAGAGCGATGTCGTATCGAAGTCGTGGCGGTCCGTCGCGGCGATATGGCAGCCCCCAGTTTGCCGGTGATGCGGGTCCTCTACGATGGAGACTTGTGGGTTAAAGCGTACATTCCCGAAACACAACTTGCATTTGTGAAACTGAACCAAGACGTCTCAGTCACCCACGACGGCTCCATACAGGTTTACGAAGGAACTATCTCGCATATCGCCAACATCAGTGAATTCACGCCGCGCAACGTACAAAGCCCGGACGAACGACATAACCAAGTCTTCGCCATCAAGGTACTATTAAAAGATGCGGCGGGTGTTTTCAAATCCGGTATGGCAGCCTCAATTCGCATTCCAACGGCCGAGTAAACATGGTGATTGCATCGATCCCCAGCATGGATAACGAAGTCGTCATCGCCATGCGTGGATGCTCGATTCAATTCGGCAAGTTTAGAGCGATCGATCGAGTCGGCTTTGATGTCTACGCGGGTGAAGTTTTTGGGCTACTTGGCCCCAACGGCTCTGGTAAAACGACACTGATTCGCGCACTTTGCGGCTTACTTAACTTCTGCGAAGGCGAAGCTTCGGTGTTCGGATTGAATGTTCGGACCCAAGCTGAGAAGATCCGTGAGCAAGTGGGCTACATGTCCCAGAAGTTCTCGCTGTACGGTGACCTTACGGTTCAAGAGAACATGGATTTCTACTGTGGCATCTATGGCTTGAATCGGTCCCAGGCCAAGCAACGCCAAGCGGAATTGGTTGAGCTCACCGGGCTCGGGCCGTACCGCAATCGATCTGCAAGTAAGTTGTCCGGCGGATGGAAACAGCGACTGGCCATGGTGTGCTCGTTAATGCATCGACCTAGATTGGTGTTTCTCGATGAACCAACGGCGGGAGTTGACCCGGTCGCGCGTCGTGAGCTTTGGGACTTGCTTTTCCAGCTCGCTTCGGAGGGAATTACCTTGGTGGTTACCACACACTACATGGACGAAGCGGAGCGATGTGGTCGGGTCGGTTACTTGTATTTATCACACCTGCTGGCGTTAGGTACGCCGAAGGACCTGAAGCGACTACCCTCGATCACTCCCAGTGGATCGCAGCGCTGGGAAATTCGTGGTGGTGTTTCTGCCGAAGTACTCGCGAAACTAAAATCGCGAGAAGGTATCTATGAGGCCACAATCTTCGGGCAAGCCGTCCATGCATTGATCGACAATAGCGTATCGCTCGACGACCTTCGAGCCGAGGGGCTGACCATCCAAGCCGCGGATGCAAATTTGGAGGACGTGTTCGTTACGCTCGCGCGCCAAGCCAGTAAGGAGAATGGATCGTGAACTTCGCCGCTTGGCAACGCATCCGCTTCATCGCCTACAAGGAGATGCTGCACATCCTACGTGATCCGCAGACTCTGTTCTTCACTTTGTTCATTCCGATCGTTGAAATGTTCATGTTGGGTTTTGCAATCAACACCAATGTCCGCGATGTCAGCACCGTGGTGGTCGATTTCTGCAATACCCAGGAAAGCCGTCGATTGATCGAGCAGTTTGAAAACTCGGGTGACTTCGAAGTGGTCAAGTACTGCAATTCAGAGCGTGAAGCGCAGTCCTATATTGTGTCTGGAAGTGCCCAAGTGGGACTGATTATTCCTGAGGACTTTTCGCGCAAGATTGAAGCGGGACAAACTTCGCCGTTCGCCGTATTGGTGGATGGAACAGTATCCAGCATTGCGGCCGAATCCCTGAATGTAGGAAATGCAATTGCGCTCCGAGCGTCGCTCGCTCAGGTTTTGCGAGGCAAGGAGTTGCCGATTGAATCGCGACCTCGAGTTCTCTTTAATCCGGACACGCGTTCAGCCTGGTTTTTCTTGCCCGGTTTGATGGTAGTGATGTGCCAGATGCTGGCGACGGTTTTGTCTGCTAACGCCATTGTCCGCGAAAAGGAATCTGGCACGCTGGAGCAATTTTATATGACACCGGTCAGGCGCGGTGAAGTGATCTTGGGGAAGATGATTCCTTATGTCGTACAAACGGCTATCGAGTTTGCGATCATTCTGCTGGTGATGTACACGATATTTCAAGTTCCCATTCGCGGTTACGTGCTGTTGTTGTTTGCACTGCTGTTGCCATTCACTTTGACGATGCTTGCCTTCGGTCTACTGATCTCTACCAAAGCTGACACAAAAGATGCTGCTGGACAGATGGCGATGGGCACAATCATTCCGTCGATCTTTCTGTCGGGCTATGTATTTCCGATTGATTCGATGCCGGAAGTTTTCAAGACGATTTCATATTTCATTCCAACGACCTGGCTGATCGATGCTTCGCGTGGCATACTGCTTCGTGGTACCGACTGGTCGACGCTATGGCAACACACGGTCGTGCTGTGGATCATGGCCATCGTGGTCACCATTATTGCCGCGTTACGCATGCGCAAGCAGGTATGAGTGTTGATCTCCGCAAGGATGCATCGCACATCGATGAACTCTCAGCGGATGTTTCCATACGGATTTTTAGGTGCTTGCCCAATGCATCCCCGCCACGACAGCCCCGATACCCAGCAAAACGTGGGCAGCAGCGAGCCCGATGGCGACTTCGGGGCGAGCGGTTTGCCAGAGGCGGACGACGTCTAAGCCAAAAGAACTGAAGGTGGTCAGCCCGCCCAGCACCCCGGCTCGCAAGCCTACAACCCACCAGTGATTGGTAAGGTTCTGCGCTGAGGACCACTGAGCCAGATACCCAATGGCAAAGCAGCCCACAAGATTCACCACCAACGTGGCGACAGGCATCCAAGAGTTACCGATAATGGCAAATAAGCCTACCGTGCCGTGCCGCAACACTGTTCCGACCAGCCCACCGACCGCTACAGCCAGCCATTCTCGAAGCATTTGTCGGTCACTCCTCATTTGGGTGGCTATATTGTCGTTGAAGAAAACCTATTTCTACCTTATTCTAGACGTTGGACGGTCGATTCGCAGGGGTCGGTTTTTGACGAAACCAACCTCTTTTGCTCCCAAAATTGCCGCACAGCGTCCCCCGTACGCCATGAGGCCTGCTGGCATGTGTTGCTGGGCAACGCAAATTGCGGTTTAGGGGCACGCGGGTGCAAATTGGCACAGGTGAATTTGGAACCGGCGAATTTGGCAGCGGCGAATTTGGCAGCGGCGAATTTCACGCGAGCAAATTTGTAAAA
>JANRMD010000113.1:0-12831 GCA_033761895.1 Pirellulaceae bacterium
GAACAACAAACCAACAGACGATCACAAACCGACGACTCGGGAAGATTTTTGAAAACGTTTCAAATTTCGATGCTCCCCGTGCGCAAATAGACCATCAAAAAAGAATTTTAATTATGTTCTTGACATCTCTACAAAAGCGCCGTCGGCTCACGAGCCAACCAGGTGACCCGTTGGCTCACAGACGAACGTTCGGCTTTCAACTAGACATAGTTCCTGGTTTGAATCGCGTAGCGATGGCAGGTGATAGCCTGGGATGCCAGTCCCAGGTGCGAGGTAACGTGGGGTGTGTGTGAGTCGCGGAGAGCGACGGCATGTGTAGCTTCGAATCCGATTGTCAGGATTTCATAATGGAGACAAGTCGCAGCACTCGCGGTGACTTGCGAAGGATACCATGGCCTTAATTTGGCCAAACGGTCCCAGCCATTGGCTTGACCGACTCCTCACTGATTTTCATTGACCCTGGTGCAACCACATGGATAGTACAATCGTTTGGGAGTACGAATCGTCAGGCAAATCCACTACGGAATTGTTCTACATGCTAGTGGGCGGCTACCCATTTGCCGAAGCCTTGGTCGAGTTGGCCAAATTTGTTGCCGATCCAAGAATTCCTATCTTCGCCGATGAAGAAGGGCACGTTGAACTCGAAGCAAAGGACAGAGTTTTCGTCGAATGCACAGAGTGCCATTCCAATCTTTCATCCTCAGTAAGTCAAGTTAAATTCAGTATGGATGCGCCTTTGAGCGAGGACTTTGTTGGACAGCGAGAAAACCCAGGATTCACAATTTGCCATCACCGAGTTCGGGACCTGATAGTCAGTCGCGGCTTTACTGGAGGCGTCTTTCTGAATTCAGAGCGTAGTGAAAATGCTCCCGATTCTTCAAGGGACTACTGCACTTGGCAGGCGCTGACTCCGATTGAGCGTGTTAGGAAACGAGTTTTGACCACCTGCCCGCAGTGCAAAAAGAAAGGGACTTACGTATGCGAGAAGTGCGGGCAACTCAGACGTACCTGCGAAGCCTGTGGCTTTGATGCGGAATTCAAATCGACTGCTATAAGGAGCCCGAAATATCTTTGCAATCCGATTGATCTCAAGAACTGGAGTGGAGAGGACATTTTGAAGAATTCCGATGGCCTCATCGTTACAGGCGAGATAGTTTGAATGACCATCAAGCCTGGCCAGTTTTCCGCTCCGAACTTTTGAATCAGTGAGAACACTGTTTTCTCAGCATCGCCACTCAGAATTTGTTCAGTGCCATTAGGAAGGAGAAGTTCAAAGCGTTTCGACATATTCAAATTCGCTGCTCCAGTTTGGGCCTTCACCGGTACATTGCCAACTAGATCAATCCAACAATCTAAGGCTTCTTATGGGTGTGGCCCCAAGTGCCTCTTGCGTCTGATGTTGCATCGCTAAGCTATTGAGGTTGGAGCGGGAGTGAGGCTGGTTGAGAGAGACTGATGATCGCGCGGCTCTAGGCAGCAAGGTTCGCTCAAGAAATAGAAACCGTTTTCGTGTCGTAGTTGATCTGCAGGTTTTGCCGCGTAAGTAGGCCGTTTCCAATTAACGGAAATCTGTCCGCCATCATCAGTACGCTTCAGTTCAATCACAACCAAATTCGCATCTTAGTCGCAGGTTTGATCCAAGCTCGATTGCTTGCAATTGCGATCGCGGGTGCTCTGGCGAAGCCTAATGTCGTTCAAAACCTTCCCGCTAGCCTCCTTGGAAACCGAGTCAAGCCGCAGTTCGTCAGGTCGGCGCGCAGTTTCAGGGCAGTGGGTCATGGGCGAAATCTCCGCAAGATGAAGTGGCAGGTAAATCGGCCGAGCGAGGCCTCTATTGTTTACCTATTGGGCGGAGATGCGAAATGACGGAAAGTCGTTTAGACTAAATGCCTCATGAAAAAGACTTTCCTACGAATTGAATCAGCACTTCATGTCCGACGTCACCCGCATCTTGTCGCAAATTGAATCCGGCGATCCGTCGGCGGCTGATAAACTATTACCGCTTGTCTACGACGAATTGCGCAAGCTGGCATCGGTCAGGCTAGCTCAGGAGAGTCCAGGCCAGACATTGCAGGCCACGGCACTGGTGCACGATGCCTATCTGCGGTTAGTAGACACTCGCAAGACTCAACACTGGGATTCTCGGGGGCACTTCTTTGCAGCCGCAGCCGAAGCAATTCGGCGAATTCTTGTCGAGCAAGCGCGCAAGAAACAGAGAGTTAAGCACGGAGGTGGACGTCAACGCGTCGATCTGGAGCAGGCTGTTTCTATGGTGGAAGACGGGAGTAATGCTTTGCTTTGCTTGAGTGAGGCACTGACTAAGTTTGAATTACTTGAGCCGACGAAAGCTAAATTGGTCAAGCTGCGTTATTTTGCGGGCTGTTCGATCGACGAGACAGCGGAATTGCTTGGGATTTCGCGGACAACAGCCAAACGTTACTGGGTTTATGCGCGGGCCTGGCTGCTGGCAGAACTCTACGACGACGAGTATTTCGAAGATTCCTGAAATCGTCTGGCCCTAATCGAGCGGTTTCGTCGCATTGGATGTGGGAGACGCTAACGGGTAATTTCAATGGATAACAATTCCAAGATCGACATAATCTTCTGCGGTGCAATTGAGATCGAATCCATCGAAGAGCGAGAGGCTTGGCTGAATCAGGCGTGCGGGCAAGACACCCAGCTTCGTCGACAGGTGAAGCGTCTGGTT
Organism: Pirellulaceae bacterium; assembly: GCA_033761895.1. Classification (GTDB taxonomy): domain Bacteria; phylum Planctomycetota; class Planctomycetia; order Pirellulales; family Pirellulaceae; genus Aureliella. Next base: position 2,708 of record JANRMD010000113.1, read on the forward strand.
GCCGCCCACTTCCGTGGCGGTAGCATCATTGACTCACCGCCGAATGGCCTCGACGCAAACGCTGCCGGAGATCAAGGCCTCGGTACGCAGATCGGCCCTTACAAATTGCTTCAAGTCATCGGCGAAGGTGGCATGGGCGTCGTTTATATGGCCGAACAGTCTGAGCCGGTCAGACGCAAAGTGGCCCTCAAGCTGATTAAGCCGGGGATGGACAGTCGACAGGTGATTGCCCGCTTTGAAGCGGAGTGGCAAGCACTTGCGATGATGGACCATGTCAACATCGCTCGGGTGATCGATGCCGGCACAATGGGCGCCGCTGCGGCAGGAGCATCGAGAGTGCCTACCACCGAAGGTAGACCGTATTTCGTCATGGAACTGATTCATGGTGTGCCAATCACCAAATACTGCGACGACAACCACCTGACGCCACGACAACGACTTGAATTGTTCGTGCCGGTTTGCCAAGCCATCCAGCATGCACATCAGAAGGGCATCATTCATCGCGATATCAAGCCGTCCAACGTCATGGTTACCTTGTACGATGGTAGACCAGTTCCCAAAGTCATCGACTTCGGGGTCGCCAAGGCAACCGAACAGCGACTGACCGAACGGACTCTCTTTACACAATATGGCACAATGGTGGGTACACTGGAATACATGAGCCCCGAGCAGGCGGAAATGAGCGCTCTGGGCGTCGATACCCGCAGCGACATCTACTCTCTAGGCGTGCTGTTATATGAACTGCTTACGGGCACAACACCGCTGAGTAAAAAGCAAATGCAGGGAGTCGCGTTCGCGGAGATTCTGCGGCGCATCAAAGAAGAAGAGCCGCCCAAACCCAGCACAAGGCTGAGCGAGTCCGGTGCGACGCTGGCTTCGATTTCGGCCCAACGGCAAACCGACCCACTCAGGTTGTCGCAGATGATGCGCGGCGAAGTCGACTGGATCGTCATGAAGACTCTGGAAAAAGATCGTAACCGGCGCTACGAGACGGCCAACGGTTTCGCTGCAGACTTACAGCGTTACCTGAATGACGAACCGGTTTTGGCCTGTCCCCCGTCAGCGAGCTATCGACTGAAAAAGTTCGCGAGGCGGTATCGAATCCAAGTTCTAACTGCATCCTTCGTCGGACTGGCACTGGTTGCGGGCATTATCGGAACGACTTGGGGCATGTTCCGAGCAATCGATGCGCGAGCTGATGCAGATCAAGAGGCTAAGGAGAAGCAGACCGCACTTCTCGATCGAGAGGCTGCCTTGACGGAGGCCAGGAACAGCAAGCGTGAGGCCGACGAAAAACTCTTCGAATCCTACTTCGCACAGGCCCGCGGCAGTCGACTTAGTGGACGATCTGGCCAACGCTTTGAGAGCCTGCAGGTCTTGAAACAGGCCACCGAACTGGCTCGTTCGCTAGGGTTGCCGGTCGACAAGTTCGACTTGTTGCGGAATGAGGCAATCGCTTGTTTGGCTCTACCCGATCTCTACCCGTACCGGATGTGGGCGAAAAGTCCGACGTCTTATGCCTTTGATTTCGACGGCGCAAATAGCCTAAATGTCTGGACCGATCGACAAGGTAACTGCACTGTCCGCCGATTGGCCGACGACACCTTGCTGGCTGTGCTGCCCGGCTTGGGAGAACCGGCGGTACCCTTCCTGAGCGAAGATGGCAAGTTCCTCGCCGTCATCCATATTCATTTTGAGGGCGCCACCTTTAGTGGACTCGCTGCCCACGTTTGGTCGCTCGCGGAGGTGATACCTCGCAAAATCCTGTCTGAACAGAACGCTCGGCGGATTGCTTTCCATCCCCGCGCTCACCAGGCAGCTCTGGCCTACAACGACGGCAGCATCCGCTTGTTTGAACTGCCGAGCGGGCAGCCCATCGGTGAGTCCCTCGAGCCCGATACGTTGGATCGTGAAATTGAAATTGCCCTGCATCCCACTGAACCGCTGGTGGCTATTTGTTCCTACTTCAGTCATGTCGTACAGATTCGTGATCTGAATTCCCATAAGGTAGTGACTTCCTTAATGGAGCCTGAAAGAATATCAGACGTTGCCTGGCATCCGAATGGACGAAGCTTGGCTGTTGCTGAGGGTGAAAGAGGCTCGATTCGTTTGTATGATCGAATTTCATTGCAACCATTGCAGACGTTTCAGTCTGGACATTCTGGCATACAAATTTCTTTTAACCACGCCGGCGACCGACTGGTGGCCCATGACTGGTCACAAACGCTAGAGTATTACGACGTAGGCACGGGGCAAAGGTTGTTTGCGACTCAGGGGTTCCTATCGCACTTCAGCTCAAACGATCAAACCCTGGCTGGTGCAACTGATGACAATAAAGTTGGTATCTGGCAGGTGGGAGGCGGCCGAGAATATCTTCGCTTGGTACGCACTGCGCGAAGGGACATAAAATTTCGTTCGGCCGCAGTGGACCCTAGTGGTCGATTGCTGGTCGCTGGGATGGATGATGGATTCGGATTTTGGGATCTCGCGACCGGCTGCGAGTTGGGGTTCGTGCCCATGGGCGAAAGAGAACGTCAAGTCACCGAGGTGCGTTTCGGGTCCAATGGCACGCTGCTGACTGCGGGCGGGTCGGGCCTTATGCGGTGGCCGGTCAAACTGAATCCGCAGTCGGCGAACCAGTGGATGATTGGACCACCGGAACGTGTGTTTCCCATCGCTGGTCGGATGAGCGGGAGCGACGACGGCCAGATCCTCGTCGCAGCTAACCGCGCCGTTGGAAGCTGGGAGGAGTATGCGGGAGCGTGGATGTGGAAAGCAGACTGGCACACCCCTCCAATTCAGTTGGATGCGGGCGATATCACCGCGGTCGCGGTTAGTCCCAAGGGCGAGTGGGTTGTAACCGTGACGCAGGGCACAGGAGTGGCCAAGGTTTGGGATGCACACGATGCGAGCTTGGTTAAGGAATTGCCCGATCAAGCCTTTTATCACCCAGTATTCAGCCCTGATGGATGCTGGTTAGCGTCCCTCGCCGATGGTGGTTCTGTCTATGATGTGAGCTCCTGGACAAAAGTCCTATTGACCGGCGGTGTTGCCGCGTTCTCACCTGATAGCCAACTCGTGGCCGTTCAGGCCACTGCAGGTGTAGTTTGCTTGATCGATCGCGTCAGTGGTCGAGAACTTGCGAAGCTGGAAAACCCCGAGTTCGATAATACCCACGAGTTCTTCTTCTCTCCGGACGGCACGCAACTGATCGGTCGAACCAGCAATTTCGATGCGATGCGCGTTTGGGATTTGCGACTGGTTCGCAAGTCACTGAAAGGGATGGACTTGGATTGGGATCGCCCACAATACCCAGCTCGCGAAACGACGAAAGTTTCCACACCGCCCCTGAGTATCCAGGTAGACTTGGGCGACCTGGCTAACCCCAAGCTGACCGACCAGCAGCAAGCTCAAAACGATATCGAGCGATATCGCAAAGCAGTCAATACGAACCCTGACGACCCCTACGCATGTAACAACCTGGCCTGGACTTATCTGACCGCGCCCGAATCGCTTCGCGATGTGTCCGCGGCGGTGCCTCTAGCAGAAAAGGCAGTGCAGTTGTCAGGTTCCGTCAGCGACCGAGCGACGTTTCGCAACACTCTGGGGCTGGCTTACCTTCGAGCAGGCCGATTCAGCGATGCGATCGAATGCCTCGAATCGAACCTAAACTCATCTGACGATACTGGGCTCGCTTTCGATTTGTATCTTTTGTCGATGTGTTGCCACAAGCTGGACAAAAGGAGCCGTGCTCGCGATTACCTCGTTTGGGCAAATCGCTGGTTCGAGTTAGAGTCCATCAAGAACCTTCTCACACCCAATCAGTTAGCCGAACTGAATGCTATTCGGCTGGAGGCATGCGAATTACTAGCGGCTGCCGAACTGCAGGTTGAATAACGCCCGAGATACTGCGATGAGTCTGACCTTGCGGTAATAGCCAACCAGGATGGCTTAAGTACTTCGTCAAAGTTCATCCAACTCTTTTAGCTCTGTCGGTCTCTTTTGAGAGAAGGCTAAGCATCGGATTCGTATTCTCATTTCTTGGGAGCGCATGCCGAAGCCTCTCGGAGTGCGCTGGTGATGTGCGCTCGCAAGAAACATCGCATCAACATTGGCCGCGATTCCAGAATTTTTGGTTATCACTTGGCCCTCCTCAGTCTGTTTCGTCGCATTGCAAGGTGAAGTCGAAAGCGAATGGCTTCGAACTAACAGAAGTGAATCCCTCACCCGCTTAAAACCTCGTCCCAATGCAAGGTCTGCGCGTTGGATACTTGGTCTCCCCCTTCAATGTAGACCAAAGGTAGAAATGAGATGAATCGTCGTAATGTTGTGATCAGTCTGTTGTGGTCTCTTTGCGTGGTAGCAGGATTCGCCGGCACCGTGTCGGCTGGAGACCAAGTCCCTTTTCGTGGTGGCCTAGAGGGCAGCTATACGGTCACGGTAGTTCCTCCAATCGGCACGTTTGTCGGCAGTGGCATCGGTATGGGGACTCATCTGGGACGCTTTACCTATGAATTTCCTCACACTGTGAACTTCGGCACCGTACCGCCAATCGGGACAGGCACTTATTCGTTTACGGCAGCGAACGGCGACAGGGTACACGCGACGTTTACCGGTCAGTCGACGCCTGTCGCGCCGGGCTTTGTCTACGTGGTCGAGGAATGTGTTATTACCGGTGGCACGGGTAGGTTCACCAATGCAAGTGGGAGATTTACAGTCATGCGACTAGTAGATCAGGTTAACCGCAGGACGAGTGGCTCCTTTGAAGGAACTATCTCTTCACCGGGTACCAATAAGCGCTAAGACCTACTGATCGTGGCAAGGCCGGCCGTCATGAGAATATGAGGTTGTATCGGAACGCGGGCGGCCTGGCCGCATGTTATTCGCTTTTCCAAATCGTGGAAGTCAGCGGAAGAAGTTTTGGGACCGCGGTCGTCTCGTTCGTTAAGCCTCCGAGTTGACGTACGTACAGGAAGCTAATTCAGGACGGCCTCTAGTTTACGAACCAAGCTTCAGTGCACGTATGTGCGTTGAAGCTTGGGTCTCCCATGATAAGCAGACCTGAATTATGGAATTGGAAATGCACTCAAAATTAATTGGAGTTACTCGAATGTTCATGCGCACATGGTTCAAAACCCTCCACCAGCTTATACGGGCTGGTCGTCGACCGCTTCCTTATTTGGGATGTCAATCGTCCGGTCCGAGTCGAAGCGATTTCCGATTAAGCGGCCTGGAATCGCTCGAAGACCGCCGGCTGTTGACCTTCAATCCGGCGGTTGATTACTCCGTCGGTACCAACCCTCAGGCTATCGTGACGGCAGATTTTAATGGCGATGGCCGCCTAGACATCGCAACTTCAAACAACAGTAGTAACACAGTCAGCGTAGTCTTGAGCAACGCTAATGGTACATTCCAACCCGCATTAAACTCCGCTACTGGGAACAATCCGCTATCGCTGGCCTTTGGCGATTTCAACGCCGACGGCAAACTTGACATCGCGACAGCCAACGCCGCCGATGCGAGCGTGCTGCTCGGCAACGGAAATGGTACCTTTCAGGCTCCCGTCAGTAACGACCTCAGTGATAGTTCAAGTCCGTCATCAGTCGCCGTGGGTGACTTCAATGGCGACGGCAATCTCGACCTAGGCGTTGTATCAAACCTCTATGTCTTCGATGGCTGTGGCTATTATGGCTGCTATAGTCACTATGAAGGCCGGGCCAATGTGCTGCTAGGCAACGGCACCGGCTCTTTCGCTGCACCGATTACATCCCAACTTGGTTATGGGTATCACAATTCGATTGCAGTAGCCGACTTCAACGGCGACGCCGTGCAAGACTTGGCTTCGGTAAATTCCGACTATGGTGTTAATGTGTTGTTGGGAACCGGCACAGGCGCGTTCGGAACCCCAGTCGCGTTCTTCGCCGCGTATCCATTTACGTTAACTGCGGGTGATGTGAACGCGGACGGCAAAACCGACCTGGTGACAGCGAATATCTATGCCGACAACGTCAGCGTGCTTCTCGGTAATGGGCTTGGCTCTTTTGGCGCCTCCCAGAGCTACACCGCCGGTTCGGGACCCCGATCTTTAGCCCTGGCCGATTTCAACGGTGACGGCAAGATCGATCTAGCAACGGCCAATGGGCGTTCAGGGTCGATCAGTGTGTTGCTGGGAACCGGTGCCGGTGCCTTTACGCAACCCGTGGATGTCACCGCTGGGGCGCAGTCGGTCGGAATAACGGTCGGTGACTTTAACGGCGACGGTCGCATCGATGCTGCGTCGGCCAACCAGACCTCCAATTCCGTTTCCGTGCTGCTCAACGACGCGATCTGGCCTGCGCTGGATGCTCCTTCGATCACCATCGGCGATGTGACAGTCAATGAAGGCAACGTTGGTTCAACTACTGCGACCTTCTTGGTTAGCCTCTCGTCCGCATACAACCAGACCGTGACTGTCAACTATGCCACAGCGGACGGAACTGCCATCGGAGGGACCGACTATCAAACTAAATCAGGGACATTGACTTTCACGCCCGGTCAGACGAGTCAGGCCGTGTCCGTGTCGGTCACAGGTGATCGAATTGGTGAGACCAGTGAAACGTTTAGCGTGCTTCTGATGAATGCAACCAGCGCATTTATCTCCGATGGAATAGCCACCGGTACGATCCAGGACAACGAACCATTCTTAAATCTCACCGGGGATGCCACCACGACGGAAGGGAATAATGGAACAATGCCGATCGTCTTTACGGTCACACTTTCAGCGCCCTACGACGCACCGATTACGGTCGAATATTTCACCTCTGATTTGACGGAGGACTGGATCTACTATTACGGTTATGCAAGCGCGACAGCGGGCATCGATTACCTTGCCAGCAGTGGCACACTATTATTCAGTGTCGGACAAACGAGTCAGTCGATCACCGTGCTGGTCAACGGAGATCGGATCGGCGAAATGACTGAGTACTTCCTTTTCGATATCAGGAACCCAGTGAGCGCCAATCTGGGGAACCTTACGGTTTTGGGGTCAATCGTTGACAACGAGCCCACGATCCGATTGGAGGGTGGTAGCGTGGTCGAAGGGAACTCTGGCACCAAGACCCTGGCGTTCACCGCCTTCTTGTCGGCCCCATATGATCTGCCAGTTACAGTCGAATATGCAACTGGGGATGGTTCCGCGGTCGCAGGCAGCGACTATCTAGCTACCTCCGGCACTCTCACGTTCGCAGCCGGTCAGACGATCGCAACCATCCCCGTGACGATCAAAGGCGATCTTTCGGTGGAGTATGATGAGTACTTTTCAATGCAACTCTCCAATCCGATAAACGCTAGCAGTGATTATGGCTCGGCAAATGGTGTGGTCCTGGATGACGACACGCCCCCGTCGATTTACATCAGCGGTAACGGGATCTATGAAGGCAACAGCGGCACAAGGCTGCTGACATTTACGGTTAGCCTCTCACAGGTCAGCAGCAATACCGTGCAGGTGAATTTTGCAACGCTCAATGGCACAGCAAGAACAAATGACAATGATTACACGGGGACATCCGGAACGCTTTACTTTGCTACGGGTGAGTTGACCAAAACGATCTCGGTTGTGATCAAAGGAGACACCAAGAGAGAGAAGAACGAATACCTATACGTTAGACTGACGCGTCCCGTGAATGGCACAATCGTAACAGCAGAAGCGGCTGGAACCATCTTGAACGACGACGGGAATGCCGCGAGCCGCGGACTTTCCTATGCAAGCGCTGTGGACATGGCATTTGAGGATCTCGCCAGAGAACGCCTAAAGAAGCGAGGCAAGTAGAAAGCAGAGCTTTTTGGCTGAACGCAATGACGAACTGCCGGATTCGGAAGGCAGCTTGTCAGAGTTGATACTCCACTTTGAGAGCTTGCCCACATGAACTTATCAAATTCGACCATGCCTCGCTCCACTGACGAAGGATGCCAGGCAGGCGCATTGCCCGTCGAAGTGCAATCGCAACCGCAGGTGACGAATCATTCGGTAGCTTTCCATTACACCCAAACTGACAGCTTTGTGGCCCTACTGCAGGAGCTGGGTACATCGCTGCTGGTGAGTACGTACCAAGCCAATAAACTGATTGCTGTGCGAGCCAGTGGCAAGGGACTGTCCACACTGGTGCGCACTTTTGATCGGCCGATGGGATTGGCAGTGGACGAGCGGCGAATGGCAATTGGCATTCGAAAGGAAGTTTGGTTCCTGCGCAATTCGCCCGATCTTGCACCTCAAATCGAACCTATAGGCACTCACGATGCCTGCTATCTTCCACGTTCATCGCATGTCACTGGGGACATCGGCGTGCACGAGATTGCTTGGATTGGAGACGCACTGTGGCTGGTGAACACTCGCTTCTCCTGTCTGTGCACGCTCGCCCCTGACTACAGTTTCGTACCCCGTTGGAAGCCGCCATTTATTACGTCGCTGGCCGCCGAAGACCGCTGCCACTTGAATGGCCTGGCGCTTGTAAACGGCCAGCCCGGTTTCGTTACTGCACTTGGTACATCGGACATCCGCGACGGCTGGCGAGCGGAAAAGTCGCACGGTGGGTGTGTGATCGATGTCGCCAGTGGCGAACTGGTTACTCACGGTCTATCGATGCCGCATTCCCCGCGGTGGTGTGACGGTCGCCTGTGGGTATTAGAGTCAGGTACGGGTAGCTTGGTGTCGGTCGACCAAGACACGGGGCGAAATGAAAAGGCCTTGCTGCTTCCCGGGTTCGCTCGTGGTATGGCCATCCACGGTCAGTACGCTTTCATTGGCCTGTCAAAAATACGTCCAACATCTGCCATGGATGGAGTGCCTCTGGCCCAACGTCGCCAAGAATTGAAATGCGGTATTGCGGCGGTTGACCTGCGCAGCTGCCGGATGGTGGCTTTGCTCGAATTTCAGACGGCCGTGGAGGAGATTTTTGATGTTCAATTGCTTAGAGGCATTTGCTTTCCGGAAATTGTGGGCTTTCAGAAGGAAACTATTTTTCACACCTTTGCCCTGCCGTCGCCAGAGATCGGTCCTGGAGACACTCGATCGCCTCGAACTATGAGTTAGACAGTCCAAGTCTTTTGTTCATTTCTTGTCCTTGCCAATAATTCGAATTGGGCCAATACGAGCGCTAACCCACCTTGCGCAGAAAATAGATCAAGCCTGATATGCTGATAAAGTTGCATTTGTGAGCGACGTCAATTGCTGGCACGGCCTATAATATATGGTCTGAGGCCGTGCCAGCCGGGGTGGCGAGGTCGTATTGATGGCGTTCGCCTGGAGCTAGGCGTTCGGTCGGTAGCTTAGGGTACCGGACTGGACCGATTCAATCCGAGCTCAAGCCCAAAATCGCTTTGCAAGAAGAGACTTCCAAAAACTGTCCCATATATGGCAGTTGCGATCAAGCAGAAGGTGGAGCCAGCCAGAGCGATTGTTGCCACCGTCAGTGAAAAATTGATGGACTGACGGTCGCCATCAGAACGGATTGAGTGTCTATTCAAAAACGCGGGCGGTCAACGTCGTTTATGAGGTGTCTAAATCATCCGATCTTTGTTTGAATCTCAATCGCGAGGCTAGTATCGCGCTCGGCGTAGATTTGGGTTACGTTGGCTTGCGAATGCCCCAAAATCACTTGAGCGGCTTCGAGTCCGTAGGTCTTTCGAATGTACGTTGCACGAGAATGCCGCAATTGGTTCGGGGACTAATGTTCAATTCCATGCTTTTTGCAGATTCGCTCGATTGCTTTCGAGTAAGCGATAGTGCTGTAGCTTACGCCAGGCGTTTGCTTGGGCTTAGTGCCGCTGCGGGTGTCGGCGTTAATCGTCGTACGAGCCCAATTCAGTTCGATCATCGCTTGGCGGACCGCTTTGAATTCCAGCGAGCCGAATTCGATCGCCGGAAGGGTTTTGTAGAGCTCCTTCAGCGTCTCTGCTGCATTGAGCACGCGCCAAAGTTCGGAGTTCTAATCGCTAGGTTTTTTGTAAGAGGCGTCGGGCGGAGTCGAACCGCCGCATCGCGGATTTGCAATCCACTGCCTTAGCCACTTGGCTACGACGCCTTTCGTGTTGCTGTTTCTAATGCCCAGACTCGCGACCGTCAAGGCCGGAAGTAAGGCTTGTATCGA
>JANRMD010000114.1:0-10185 GCA_033761895.1 Pirellulaceae bacterium
AGAGTGTGTGCCGCACATTTGCCCCATTGGTCCCCCCCCAATGGTCCCCCAAAATTTGGGCAAATTTGCCCGACACTCATTGCGACACTCACCCCTGCGACTTGGATACTCGAAAGGCAAGCAAGGTTAGATCGTCAGGCTTGAAAGGCATAACGGTTGACTGAGTCATGCGTTCGCGAGCCAAATGGCAGGCGGTTCGCGTCGAAATGTCCAGCCGACCTTTGCGAAGGATTTCTACGACTTGCTGCACCGATAAATTGTCGAACAGACCGTCGCTGGCGATAACCGTGGTGTCACGTTGAGCCAGGGTTAGGGTGGGACCGATTTCGATACGCATGCTGGCGTCGCCGACAACGTTGGATACCATGTGGCGGTCCGCATGCAACATCGCCTCTTCATCGGCCAGCATGCCCGATTCGACGGCGAATCCCACTGGAGAATGACAAACCGATTGGTACCGAACTCGGCCTCGCAATCCAGTTGTCAAAATCATGGAATCGCCCACATGATAGGGGCGCATCGTTCCAGCATGGTACTCGATGATCGCAATGGTCGTCGCCGCACCAATGTTCAGTGCCAAAATCTCGCGGTTCGCTCGCTCGATCGCGTCCAGAATGCAAACTCGCATCAAAGACGGATCCGAACACTCTTCCTGAAGCGTTTCGGCGAGCGTCTTCAAGGCTAGATTCGACGCTTGCTCGCCCCCACGACAACCACCCACACCGTCCGCCACGGCGAAAACAGCGGATTCAGGTCCGACAGGGATCACTACCGCCGCATCTTCGTTGGGAGTCTGCTTGATCGGCGAGCGCTGCGAATAGATAGCCACTTCCACACCGCAGCAGCTGAAACTGGCAACGTCGTCGGCTAGATTTTGCAGGTAGTAGATCGGCGGATCGAGAATGATTTGAGTCATCTATCTGCGCACGGTGTATTGGGGATAATCCGAACAACACACCATTCTAGCGGTTTTCGGGAACTGGGCGACTATGCCAAACTCTTCTTGGCTGCGCTGCGGTCCTTCAATGAATCCTCGTCGGCAAACTTTAACACGCTCCTAGATAGCAATCAAAGAAAATGCTGCCGTAAAGTTTTCGACTTCATTATAATTAGAACAATCGTTAAAGGCCCACCCAGATGGACATCTCAGTTTGACAGAAACTGGTGGCAGGCAAAAAACGACTCGCTAACGACTCGATTGACGCAAATCTCATTGCGGCAACGATCTACGGCCAGGTACTGCGGCAAACTTACTGCAACGGACAGCGTTCATTCGCTCAGCAAACGCGGCGGCAATCTGCCCGAAGTCTCGACTTTTGCTAGAATTACGCACGCGTGACCAAAGGTGTCACGCGGCGGGCTTAGCATACATGGAAGTGAGGGGCGAAAGCTATGAGAAAAGCAAGGGATTCTGAATCTTCTTCCAGTTCGTCAGTCGGAAAAGCATCGGTTCGGCGACGATTTATAGGCTGGGATCAGCCCACGGTTATACAAGCGGTCGATGAACTGTTTGTAAGGTTCGTTGACGGCGATGCCTGGGACATGCGCGATGTGGTTATCGTGCTGCCTAGCGGTCTTGCTAAGCGCCGACTCCAAGAACTGTTGGCGCTGCGCGCGATGGGAACGCAGGACAAGTCCTCAGGGGTGGCCAACTTCGCGCGAAAAGTGATGTATCCGCCGCAGATCGTGACTGTTGGGCAACTCCCGGAAGAACTTTACGTTGCCAAATTCCCATTCGCCAGCGATCTCGTCCAGGTACTGACCTGGGTCTCGGCTCTTCAAAAAACCGAACCGGACTTACTGCAGCGGATCGTGCCTGTACCGCCACCCATGACGGCCAGTGAACAGTGGTTGGAATTGGGCAAGCTGATTTCGACGGTGCATCGTGAACTGGCATCGGATCGTTTGAACTTCAAAGCCGTTGCCGCTGCACTTGGCGATCACCCCGAAGCCCCACGTTGGCAAGCGCTGGCCAGCGTGCAAGCCAAATACCTTGAATTGCTCGACGGTTTGAACTTGTGGGACATACAAACCGCGCGGCTGATGGCCCTGGAGTACCGAGAACCGCAAACGACCAAGCAGATCTTTGTGGTTGGGGCTGTCGATTTGAATAAGACTCAACGTGGCTTCCTTGAAGCCGTAGCTGAACATGTTGAAATCTGGATCGCCGCCCCTGAATCGCATGCCGCCATGTTCGATGCATTCGGCTGCTTGGACAGTGAGCAGTGGCAGGATGCGGTCTTGGAATTGCCCGAAGAGTGCTTGCTGGTAGGCAATTCGCCAGCCGATCAAGCGGAGCTAACAGCTGCTTGTTTGGCCGAATTGGAAGATCGCTTTCACACACGCGATGTGACGATCGGCATTCCCGATGCCAGCCTCGTACCAACCTTGCAACATCAATTGTCCTTATGCGACATAGTGGCTCGTAACGGAGCCGGCACACCGCTCAGCCAATCTGAACCAGCTAGCCTGCTATCGCTGATCGGCAAATACGTGCAGCAGCGAAGTTTCTCCACGTTCGCAGCTTTGGTGCGACATCCAGCGGTCGTGAATGTGCTGTTGAACCAGCAAGTCGGTAGCGCTAAAGCAACGTCAAGGATGAGTGCCACAGCGGATCGTCGCGGCACTCAGGATCTGCCAGAGAATTGGTTGGCCGAGTTCGATCGCTATTGCCAAGAAGTGCTTCCCAAGACGATCGATGACTATGTGAACGAGAAAGTCGATGGCGCGCACGTCTACACTTTAGTGACTGCGGCAGTGACCAAGTGGCTCAGCAAACTAGGCTCTCGATCGTTGCCACTTTCGCAGTGGGTGCAACCGCTGCTGCAAGTGCTCAAGACTGCTTACCAAGGGCAACAGTGCGATCTCGATCAATCCGACGCCCAGCCGCTTTACAACGCGGCCCAGCAAGTTTGTTCGCTAATTGTTGGCCTCCGCGACATACCCGCGGAACTTGAACCCAAGTTGACGGTTGGCGAACTAATCGATTGGTTGCTGCGTTCGACCTCAGGCAAACTGGTCCCCGAACCTAGCAACGAGACCGCGATCGAAATGCTGGGCTGGCTAGAACTATCCCTGGATGATGCCCCCGTGCTGATTCTAACTGGCGTGCATGATGGTGTGGTCCCGGAAAGCGTCAATGCAGATGCATTTTTGCCGAATCAACTCCGTCGCCAATTGGGGATGATGGACAATGGACGTCGTTATGCTCGCGATATGTATTCGATGCAAGTCATTTTGCATGCTCGCAAGCACTTGCGCATCGTCGTAGGCAAGGCGGATCATCAAGGCGATCCGTTGGTACCCAGCCGCTTGCTGCTCGCATGCGGACTCGCAGATTTGCCCAATCGCGTCTTGCAATTGGTCTCGGAAGATTCGATCGATGTCTTGCCGCCCACGCAGCAAAGCTGGCGATCGGTGAGCGGCATCAGTCGACTGACCGTGCCGGAGCCAACTCCGGGCATGACACCCTCAACGGTCTCGGTAACGTCGATGCGCGACTACTTGGCGTGTCCATATCGTTTCTACCTGAAGCACGTACTAAAGTTGAGCGAAGAGGTCGATTCCGATGTGGAACTCGATGCCAGAAAATTCGGTATCCTGCTGCATGATTCGCTGTCGATGATGGGCAGGCACCCAGTCAGCATGAGCACCGATCCGGAAGAGATCGAAGATTTCCTTATCAAGCAATTACATATCGTTGCATCTGAGAAATTCGGCCCCAACCCACCTGCTGGCGTGCTGATCCAGATCGAACAAGCCGAAATGCGATTGCGAGCCTTCGCGCCCAAGCAGGCTCAACGGGCCGCTGAGGGGTGGATCGTCAAGTTCGTCGAGCAAGGCGTTGAGGCGAAAGACAATTTGCGCTTCGGAATCGGTAAAGATACGATTCCCTTAATCGGCCGCATCGATCGCATCGACTATCATCCTGGCTCAAACAAGTGGGCTATTTGGGACTACAAGACCAGTGAAACGGCCAAGAATCCTGTCACTGTGCACTGGAATGAAAAAGATAGTTGGAAGGATTTGCAATTGCCCCTGTATCGCCACCTGGGTGCGAAAATGGGCGTCAAGGGAGAACCTGAAGTCGGCTACATCACTCTGCCCAAACAATCGCAAGGTGTCGCCTTTGTGACCGCGGATTTTGGTGATACTCTACTCGCCGAAGCGGACCGCATCGCTCATGAGACCGTCGCTAAAATTCGCCGTGGCGAGTACTGGCCCGAGCATTTGGAAGCGGTCCACTTCGATGACTACGCGCGTATTTGCCAGTCCGACGTGCAACGAGTATCGGTAGCGCCACCGCGGCGGGTCTTGTCGGATCGTGCTGCAGCCGCGTCGAAAAGGAAGTCGTTGCGAGTCAACGAGGCTACCGTTCGCGAAGCTCAGCAGTTGCTGGCCGCGCACGCTAGCGGAAAGTTAAAGCTTACGGATGTGAAGTTTGATCCGCTGCTCATCCGAGCTTCGGCGGGTACGGGCAAAACATTTCAACTGAGCAATCGGTTGCTGCAAATCATTTTGTCCGGACAAGAAGTCGATCATGTGCTTGCCACGACATTTACTCGCAAGGCAGCAGGCGAGATCATGCATCGCGTCCTGCAACGCTTGGCTCAAGCTTGCATCGACGAATCCAAACGCACCGAACTGGCAACTCATATAGTTGGCGTAGACACATCCGCGTCCGCGTGCTTGGCAGCACTCCGCCGCGTCGCAGGGCAACTGCATCGCTTCCGCGTCAGCACGCTCGACAGCTTCTTCGCGCAAATCGCGAGAACCTTCAGCTTGGAGATGATGCTGCCACCCGGTTGGTCAGCCCTCGATCCTGTGCAAGAGCCGGTTATGCAGATGCAAGCCGTGCAGGAAATGCTGGACAGTCATGATCGTAAGACTCTCGTCAACCTGGTTCGCATGCTGGCCAAAGGAGAATCGCAACGCCAGGTTGCCGACGAAATCGTCAATACGGTCAGAGCAGGCTACAGTGCCTATCGTGTGACCCAAGCCGAAGACTGGGATCAACCGCCGCTACCGGTTCCACCCAGCGAAAGTTCGGTATCGAAAGCACTCAACGCCTTCAGGGATCCATCGATCACGAATAAGAATGTCCTCAAGGAGTTGGACAAATTACTTTCATTCGCGCTCTGTGGCGAATGGGAAGGTGTGATCAGTCACGGTGTCATGAAGAGCCTCGATGCGCTCACGCCAACCTACTACAAAGTCGAATTGCCGCCCGGATATGTGAGCGCCCTGAACACGCTCCGCGATGCAGCAGCAGCAGCTCTGCTGCCGATTCGACGAGCTCAAACGATGGCTAGCTACGATGTATTGAAAGCCTACGACGAACGATATAGTTCATTGGTCAAACGCCAGCGAACTCTGGCTTTTAGCGACGTGAGTTACCTGCTTTCGAAGTGGATGTTGCCCAAATTGTCGAAGCATGGCGCAGTCGACCCGCTTCAAATGCAACTGCGTTTGGACTGTGGCGTAAGTCATCTCCTACTGGACGAGTTTCAAGATACTTCGCCCGAGCAATGGCGGATTCTACAACCGCTAGCGGAACCTCTGGCAGGTAAACCCGACCGCGAACACTCGTTCTTCTGTGTCGGCGATACAAAGCAAGCGATCTACGGTTGGCGTGGCGGCGTAGCCGAAATTTTTGAAAGCGTCACTTCGTCGCTCGCGGACGTAAAGCAATCTCAGCTGAATGATAGTTATCGTAGCAGCCCCGAAGTCATCGAAGTTGTCAACGAGGTCTTCCAAAACTTGCCACAACATTCCAACTTTGCGGACTGCGAATTTGTGGCTGCACGCTGGTCGGAGAATTTTCCACCGCACAGAACATCGCGCACGAATTTGAAGGGATACGTGCGACTTCAGAATGGTCCCGTGATCGACAGGAATTTGCCTCCGGACGAAAAGCGATTGGCCTTCATGCAATTCACGGCCGCGCAGATCGCCGAGCTAACCGCGAGGACTTCCGCCAGCGTTGGCGTTTTGTTTCGACGCAACGCCGATGTAGCAACGATGATTGCACTCTTGCGAGATCGAGGCATTTCGGCCAGTCAGGATGGTGGCAATCCGTTGACGGACTCCGCTGCCGTGGAATTGGTGCTTTCTCTGGTGCATTTGGCAGATCACCCTGGGGACGGCATCTGCGCGTTTCATGTTGGCACTTCGCCGCTGGCAACTTACCTGCCCGCCAATCCTCGCACCGAACCGTATAAGGTCGCCAGCTGGTATCGCGCTCATGTGGCCAGGCTGGGCTTGGGGCGAGCCGTCGAAATGGTCGCCGATTGGCTGGCCAACGAATTGTCTTGGTGGGATCAACATCGTCTTAAGCAACTGGTGCGCAGCGCCTTTGAGTTTCAAGCGTCAGGCGGCGGACGCCTTTCGGACTTTGAACGCTCCGTCATGGACCAACGCATTGCGCTTCCAACAGAGGCTCAAGTGAAAGTTATGACGATTCACAAGAGCAAAGGTCTGGAGTTCGATGCAGTCTTTTTGCCGGACTTGTCCATCGAGTTCGCGCCGAATCCCCCGATGCTTGTACTGCGCGGTGATGACCCAACCGTCGCCCCGAATGGCGTGCTGCGTTACATGAACGAAGCACTTCAAAAGACGCTGCCTGAGAGCTGGCAAGCTGCCTTCAAGCAAACCAAAGCGCGCGGGGTCTTCGAGTCGCTGTGTTTGTTGTACGTGGCTATGACGCGAGCGCGATGCGCGCTTTACCTATCAACCCATCCAGCCGGATCGGATCATAAACAGAATTTTGATTCACTATTGCAATCGGTATTAGCTGCTAACAGAGACGAAGCCGGTAAAGCCGAAGCGGTCTTGTACGAACTCGGCGACTCGGAATGGTATGCGAATCTTTCGAAAAATGAGGCTGCTGAAGAGACAGCGATCGAAGTACCAGCCCGCAAGATCGTGTTGCGGTCCGATGCCGAATCGGCGCCAATGCGGAGCTTGCGAATTGCGGCCCCATCCACCATCGGCCAAACCTTTGAACCGATTCCACTGGCCAATGCGTTTTCCTACAGCCAAAGTGTCGGCGCGAGTTTTGGAACAATCATTCACGCATTTTTTGAACAAGTTCAATGGCTGGACGATTTTGTGCTCGATCGACAACGCCTGCGTCAAGTCGCGTTGGCTGCGGTCAGTCCCGAGGAATTGCGACACATCAACATCGATAAGGCCATCGATTCTTTTGCTGCGATGCTCGAGCTGCGCAGTGTGCGCACGGCACTTGGCGAAGGACGTTACCGCCGCAACCACTTTGGAACTGTGCCCGATCGCGTTGAGATCGACAACGAACGTGTGATCAACCTGGTAATGGACGGACGCCTTATTTCAGGAACCATTGACCGTTTAGTGGTCATGATGAAAGACGGACGTCCCTACGCGGCAGAGATTATTGACTTCAAAACCGACGTCTATGATGACAGCATGACATTGCTGTGGGTGCAAGATCGCATCGAGCATCATCGGCCGCAGTTAGAGATCTATGCGCGCGTTGTGTCCGAGCTATTCCACATTCCCGAAGATCGCATCGGCACCCACTTGGTATTGCTGAGCGGCGATGAGTTTGTCGAATGCCGCCGAGGAGGCAATGTTTTCGGCAATCGCCCCGTGATGGGCAGTCCCAAAATGCTCGACTCCCCTGTCCGTTCGACGTAGTGTTGCGATTGGGACACACTCCTTCGAGCTTCCAAATTCGAGCCCGCTAGCGATAATATTGGAGAATTGCCCGCATCCGGAAAGTTGCTTTACCTGCTCACGCACGCTGCCGAAATGGAGCCGCAGGCCTTAGCGGACCCGTCAGGAGAGCCGCCATACCGCGAAGCGACTCATGAACATTCATGAATATTTCGTTCTTATCCAAGCGCTAACGGATCGGGTTATGAAAAACCAAGCACCGTCGTCCTGATCGCTTCAAAGCATCCAATAGCGCAACATCAAAACTAACGCTTGGGGTTGTGAAAAACCAAGCCAAGCGTCATCCGGATCGTTTCATAGCGTTAATAGCGCAACATCAAAACGCTTCACTGAGGGAATGCAGAAAACGAGCTGGCTCGTCTTGCCACGTTGAGATAGTACAGAGCAACGGATAAGCTTATCAGCACCTCTCCCAAAGTTTGTTACGAGCCACTTAGCACGCATAGTCAGGAAAACCATGGCCGCAGTAAAGGGACGACGCTCGACTGAGATTTCAATCGGGCAATATCTGATCAATCGACTTCAGGATTACGGTATCAAGGACTTGTTTGGAATCCCGGGCGACTACGTGCTGTCGTTCTACAGTATGCTCGAGGAGAGTCCGATCAATGTTGTCGGCTGCACTCGAGAAGATTGCGCTGGATTTGCAGCCGATGCCTACGCGCGGATCAACGGGATGGGAGCGGTCTGTGTTACCTATTGCGTGGGCGGCTTGAGCGTCTGCAACAGCATCGCAGGCGCCTTTGCGGAGAAGTCCCCCGTGGTGGTGATCAGTGGCGCACCGGGCTTGAACGAGCGCGTGAATAATCCGCTATTGCATCACAAGGTCCGCGAGTTCCGCACGCAACTGGAAGTGTTTGAAAAGATTTGTATCGCCGCCACGGAACTGATTGATCCCGTCACCGCCTTCGCCGAGATTGAACGCGTGCTCGATGCCGCGTTCCGCTTCAAGCGACCTGTGTACATCGAAATCCCCCGCGATATGGTCCACGTGGTCCCGCCCACCGCTCAAGGCTACCGTCGCCCTGAAACTACCGTCGATGCGCATGCACTTAAGGAAGCTATCCATGAAGCGCATACCAAGTTAAGCAAGGCCGAGAAACCGATCATCATTGCCGGCATCGAAATACATCGCTTTGGTCTGCAAGAGCAAGTTGTCAAGCTCGCCGAACAAGCTCAGATTCCCATCTCCGCCACGCTGCTCGGTAAGAGCGTGATTCGCGAGAAGCATCCGCTATACGTGGGCCTGTACGAGGGCGCAATGGGGCGCGCCGAGGTGACTCAGTTCGTAGAAGAAAGCGACTGTGTTTTGCTACTTGGAACCTTCATGACCGACATTAACTTGGGGATCTACACCGCCAAGTTGGACCTGCCCAAGTGTATCTACGTAACCAGTGAGCAGCTGCAAATCTCGCATCACTTCTATCATGGTATTCCACTGCATGAGTTCCTTGAGGGGCTGATCAAGAGTAAGCCCACTCCGGCGGTTCGCGCGATTCCCGATTGCTTGCGTGAGTCGAGCGAGCCCGAGTTCGCGATGCAACCCGACAGTGAATTGCGAGTCAGTCGCATGATGCATGTACTGAATGCGTTTCTCGATGACGATACGATCGTGATTGCGGATATCGGTGACTCGCTGTTTGGAGCAACTGAGTTGGTGATTCACGACAAGACCGATTTCTTGAGTCCTGCTTATTACACATCGATGGGCTTTGCTGTACCTGCTGCTGTCGGTGCTTGCGTCGCGCGGCCTGACGAGCGTGTCATTGCCATTTGCGGCGATGGCGCGTTTCAAATGACCGGTAACGAACTGTCTACGATCGTAAAGAATGGTTTCTCGCCGATTCTCATCGTGCTCGACAATCATGGCTACGGGACTGAACGGTTCTTGCAGGAAGGTGAGTGGAAGTACAACGAAATCAACCCGTGGAACTACTACAAACTGCCGGCGGTCTACGGTGGCGGCAAAGGCTACTTGGTTACGACTGAAGGCGAGTTTTCACAGGCTCTGACGGAAGCCTGGCAGGATCGTTCCCAGATGCACATCATCCAAGCCAAGTTAGCCGAGGGGGATGCAAGCAAGACATTGCTACGCTTAGCAGAACGCTTGGGCGAGAGGGTTAAGAGCGGAGCATAACGGCCTACCCCGAGCGACTGCGGTATCCGAATTGAAAAGGTGTCACGTATCTGACACCTTTTGACTACCTGAAGTGAATTGGCTATCTTCGATCGTCTGGGCGGTTCAAGAGGTCGTAGACCACAGTCAGCACTGAGCGTGCACTGCAATGCTTCGTGTCCCCAGATTCCGAAGAATTCTTGTGCAGAGTCGGAAGAATGGTCACCCCTTCGCCCCTGTACTCAGGGGAGAGCGACGGTGTTGTTTAAGGGCAAGGGCTATCTCAAAAAATTGCAATTTTTTGTTCCGATTGGCATTCGCTGAGGGAGCATACAGGAGCAGATGGGGCCAGCCCC
>JANRMD010000115.1:0-71862 GCA_033761895.1 Pirellulaceae bacterium
GGAGACATGCGATGTTCAAGCAGCGTCAAGTTGCGAATGTACTTCAAGCACTGCCGCAAATGCATCGGAGTGATGCGTCGTGCACGTTTGCCAAGGTCTTGGAGATAACTGCTGCGAGCCGACATTAGCAACTGCTTGACGCCGTCGATGGTCACATTCTCATCGTCCTCCAACTGCGCTCGCGCCTGCTCATGCAAACCCGTGATGAAAGGTAATTCACCGAACATGAACAGCAGTGAGTTTGGGTTGACGCTATAAATCGTAGGTGGCTCGACGGCGTCATGTTCGGGCGGTTCGCCACGGAACTCCGCATAGGCTTCATGCAACCATGGCCATTTCTGTAAAGAACACACGAGCACGATATTCTCGTACTTGCGTTCCAGCTGATGCAACTGCCAAGCCATGTACTGAATGCGTTGCCTCTCCTGATCCGTGAAAGGCCGCATGATGCTCGGTAGCACCGCAGTCGCGAATTTTTCAAGCGGTACTGTCTTGAGCGCGTACGGATCGGGGAGAACCGAGGACTGCGGTTGAAATTCGTTGGTCTCCAAGTCGATGAACTTGATCGCCATCCGCTCTTCCATCGCCAGTCGCAGTCCCATGATCACCGGTTGGCAAGGGTCGATCGGTACATAGCTCCACGCAGCTTGCGAGTCGCTCGAACCATCCTCATCGTCGTCATCGTCCGAGTCGCTATCCCAGGTCTTGCCGTAATCAGGCAAACAACGCTGAAGCACCATCGATGGGGTCGGCAGCAACTGAATTGCCTCGAGGACGCTCGGTCGAAACGAGTCCGGAAGCGGAACTGCCAAACAGTCGTAATCGCCTTCGAGGAGTCGTCGTCGCACGGCATGCGCACAATCCGCGCTGCCATGTACGACCGGCAAGCAAGTGATCTTGGATCCGAGTTTTAGTGGCGAGATTTTCATAGTGTTGAGTATCTTCTAGCGGTAGCGGCGCAAGCCGTCCGGTTGGGCATTTTTGGCATAAGTGTCGGTTGCAAGTGCCCGTTGCAAGTGCCCGTTACAAGTGATCAGTGTGTTGACGAAATCGCAATGGAAGGTCGAGCCAACTGGTTCTTGTGGAGTCCCTGTCGACGTCCCAGTCCGTTGGTTCGGTTTTCTGGAGCGCGGACGTCCTCGTCCGCTGAACCCGTCGCTTATGTAAACACAACTCTCCGATCGCTACGGGTAAGCAATCGACTTACAATTGCAAGGTCGCAACCTCCACTCATAGCACCCCCAGATTGCATCCCACCATGATACAGCCTAACCAAAAACAGCCTAACCGAAATTCGATCCTAACCAGACGATCATTCTCGCATATTGCTCGGGTGCGGCTAGCCTTGGCGATTGGCTTGATTGCTACCTTTTCGACCCAAGTTGCGCTTTGCCAAGAAAGCCTTGATCTCGACTGTGTCAAAATCGAACGCGTGTTGCCGCCAGCGGGCCTTGAAATTGCCGCTGCCGATAGCCAGCGTTGGCTCCAGGATCTCGACGCAATCGACAAGCAAATCGCCACATTAACAGTAGATAAGGTGGCTGACGTCGCTGTACTTTCCAAAGCCTGTCGTTTGGCGATCGAATTCCGCGAACTCTACCAAGACAAAGATGCGGCTAAAGTCGATCGCTTGATCAAGCTTGCGCAATCGAGACTTGCACAGTTCAAATCGGGCAGCATCGACTGGACCCAAGACACCCAACGTCAAGTCCGAGGTTTCACCTCAGAGGTCGATGGCTCAGCCCAACCCCTCGGTCTGGTTTTACCTGACGGTTGGGCAACCCGCAAAAAGCCTCTTCCTCTGTACGTGTGGTTGCATGGTCGCGGAGACAAGTCGACTGACCTGCATTTCATCTGCGAACGACTGGACAAGAACGGTGAAGTCGTTCCCGAAGGTGCCATCGTCGTTCATCCCTTCGGCCGTCAATGCGTCGGTTACAAGAGCGCTGGTGAGACCGATGTAATGGAAGCTATCGATTTTGTGTGCGCAAATTATCCAGTCGATAAAGATCGCGTTGTCTTGATGGGCTTTTCCATGGGTGGAGCAGGCGCGTGGCACCTCGCGGCTCATTACACCGATCGATTTGTTGCCGTTAGTCCCGGTGCAGGTTTCGCCGACACATCGCGCTATCAAAATCTCAAACCTGAAAATTTTCCGCCGAAGTACGAGCAAACGCTTTGGAGTATCTACGATGTGCCTGGATACACTCGCAACTTGTTCAACATCCCAGTTGTCGCTTACAGCGGTGAACTCGACAAACAGATGCAAGCCGCTTTGTTGATGGAAGAAGCCTTTCAATCTGAAGGCCAAAAGCTGACACACTTGATCGGCCCTGGCATGGGACACAAGTATCATCCCGACACACTGAAGGATATTTTAAAGCGAATGGCTGACGCACAGAGCAGTGCGAAGAAAAGCGAACCGAATCAACTTTGGTTGCAGACCAGACACCTGCGCTATAGCACACGTGATTGGATCACCATCGACAGCATGGAGGTCCCTTACGAAGACACACGCGTTGACGCTAAGCGAGAGGGTGAGAATTGGACGATAAGCACCAAGAATGTTTCGCGAATGGAAATCGATCTCACGAACGAAAGGTGCCCCGACGTGGGTAAGATTAAGATCGACGGCAGTTTAGTCAAAAGAATTGCCGTGCCACCCGGTACGACGAGACTAGGATTTCTACGCAAAAGTAATGGTTGGCAAACTGTGTATGCTTGGCCCGAGCAACTGCGCAAGCACCCTGGTTGTTCTGGACCGATCGACGATGCGTTCCTCGATCCGTTTCTAGTTGTGCTTCCCACGGGTAAATCCGCCCATCCGCGAGTCGAACAGTGGGTGCGTTGCGAATCCGCGGGATTTGTTGAACGTTGGCGTGCGTTGTTTCGAGGGCAACCTCGCGTGAAGCTTGACAGCGAAGTCACTCGTGAAGACATGTGGCGCTATCATCTCATTCTCTGGGGCGATGCGCAAAGCAACAGTGTCATTCGTCAAATGCTTGCCGAACATAAAGCAGCTACTTTCGATTGGACGAAAGATAACATCAAGATCGGCGAGCATATTTTCGATGCTGCGTCGCATGTCCCAGCACTTGTTTATCCCAACCCGTTAACGAACCGTTACATTGTGCTCAACTCGGGTCCAACTTTCCGCCAGGCCCATGACCGCACGAACTCGTTGCAGAATCCGCACTTACCGGACTGGAACATCATTTCGCTCGACACGCCACCTTCGGCCAGTTCTCCTGGACGCATCGCCAAATGCGGCTTCTTCGATGATCGCTGGCAAGTGGATCCTAAGTTGACTTGGTGATCTCGCCGTGCCCCTCGTTCCCAGGCTCTGCCTGGGAACGCACTGCATCGAGGCTCCGCCTCGCGAGCACCCACGTGATCATCAGGCGGAGCCTGCAAGGCAGTGGGTTCCCAGGCAGAGCCTGGGAACCAGTTGCCAGTTGCGTCCCAAGCCAGCGTGGGAGAGAGGATAGGCAAAAACACAAGCAACGGGATAATAACGGCTTTCGCCGCAGTTCTAACTGGCGATGCCCCAAGTCCCGGAGCCCTATTCTGACCGAGTCAACTCAAAACCCTGCCACCATCACGGCCAAGAGTCGCTTGATTGCCGATTCGTGTTTGCTGGCGACGGCCTGCATGTGGGGAATTAACATCCTGGTATTCAAGCATGGCATCCAAGAGGTCAATCCGTGGGTTTTCAACGCGATTCGACTGATTTTTGCCACCGCTGCTCTTGGGATTTTGGTGTGGATCGAATCGCGTATTCGGCCCGTTCCCAAACGCGAGTTTTCGAAGCTGCAGGTCTTCATCTTTGCGATGTTGACCGGATTCCTTTATCTGTTGTGTTTTGTGCGGGGCGTTTCCATGACGACCGCCGGGAACACTGCGCTGATTATGTCCGCCATGCCTATGTGGACCGCGCTATTGTCGTTTGTGTTCCTTAAGGAGCGTTTGCCGGGAGTCACTTGGTTGGGGCTGTTCATCACCTTTATTGGAACGGTACTGGTGACAACGCAAAGCGGTGGGAAAGTGAGTTTTGCGTCTGAGTACTTTGTTGGCAATCTGCTGATACTCACCGGTTCTTTGGCATGGGCATCGGGCACAATTATCTCACGTCCGATTCTGCATGCGGTCAGTCCCTTGCAGCTTGCTTTCTGGAGTGCGTTGATCACCACTCCGATGCACTTGCTCATCATCGCGCCGCAGATTCCAGAGAGCTGGCCAAAGGTAACTCAGTGGGTCACCATGCTTGAGATCATTTATTCAGGCGTGTTCTCAACTGGCCTTGCTTATGCATCTTGGCACGTCGGTGTCCGCATTCTTGGTGGGTCGCATGCTGCGGTTTACCAGAACGTCGTCACGCTTGTTGCAGTGTTAGGCGGTTGGCTGTTCCTTCATGAAAAACCGCTGGTCGCTCAAATCATCGGCGGAATCTTGATCGTCTTCGGTTTGATCGCCATGCGGCGCGGAAGAAAGTCTTGAGGAAGTGGTTCTTATCTTGGTTATGGTCAGCCCGCCGCCGAATCCCAATCCAGCCTACCGCAATCTGCTCTGTTTATGAGTTTGCTTGAGGCATTTGAGGAGAAAATAGCGCGTTTTGTAACCAACCGCCTCAGAACCGGCCGCAACCCGCAATTCCGAGGAAAACAGTTGCACCGAACAAGGGGGGGGCGTATATTACTTACTCCGTTCTCCCAGATCCTTGCGACGCGAGATGAATCAATGCACGCAATTCAGTCAGATGGTTCGTTGACGGGGATAGGATCTTCCGAAAAGCAGGTTGCCGATTTTTTCGCGGCGTCGCATGAGCGTCATGGGTGGTTAGTACATGATTACTGTTTTCGCAAATGCTCGCAAATTGATCGGCGTTTGGGATTGCACGAAGACATTACTAACGAAGTATTTTTAGGTCTTTGGAAGGCCATAGAGAATGGAGTACCTCAATCACTTCAAAAAGATTCGCAGCTAATCGCTTTTGTTTTGCGGATTGCAAAGTCGCGGTTGACTGACCGTACTCGGTACAGCAGTCGCCTAAAGCGAACCAATTCGCTTGAATTCCACGAACACGTTACTGCGCACCACGAACAGTGTTTTAAGTCACTTGTTAGTGATTTGGAATTGAATGAGTCGTGGGACCGCTTCGAACGTTCGCTTTCGGTGCAAGATCAGGAAATTGTGCGGATGCGTCGGTTTGGAAGCGATACAAAAGATATCGCTTGTATGTTGCAGCTTACACCGCGAAACGTGCAGCGGCGGTTGAAAAAAATCTATCGTGATTGGTGCAAGGAGTCAGAATTGCAAGATCTTTAATATAGTGATTTCTGAAAAAAATCCCAGACTTTATGTCGCAGCGATAACTTTATGTCGGTATATGATTAGGTACAAGTAATCCCTTAGTTTCGGAGTGTCAAAATGCTCAAGGTGATTTGTTTAGTTTCCGCGTTACTAATTAGCCTTTGCTATCTTTCTTTGCCAAGTGAATCGCTCTCGCGATCTCAAGCAAGCATGTGTATTGGAGGAGAGAAAGCAAATCCGCCAGTTCAAAATGCATGTTGTTTCAGATTGTCCGAGTGCACAGCCTCCGATGCGCCTTGTAGTGCACATACGCCCGAAATAAACCCTGGTGGTGTTTGTCCGTTAGTTGTTCCGGCGGAGCCTAGTATAGTATCGCTTGCCAAGCACAACGCAGCCAATCACACCAAATGTCAAAATCCTGGAGCATCTCCTGGAAAAAATTGTACCCAGAGCTTTAGTGCTCCACCTCAGTATTGTGCGGAAAGTTACGCCTGTGTCTGGGATGTTAACGTGTTAGAGTGCGTGAACAGCGGCACGCCACTAAAATATGAGGTTGCTGATAACTGCCAAAGCCCAGGCTGTCCTCAGCCGTGATGCAATCGCACAGTCAGCGTCTGAGATGGTTCGTTTTCACGGAGTGCTAAACTTGTTAGATCTTAGCGTTGTTCTGAGCATGCTGATAATCAT
Organism: Pirellulaceae bacterium; assembly: GCA_033761895.1. Classification (GTDB taxonomy): domain Bacteria; phylum Planctomycetota; class Planctomycetia; order Pirellulales; family Pirellulaceae; genus Aureliella. Next base: position 5,998 of record JANRMD010000115.1, read on the forward strand.
CTTTCCGCAGGAAAAAGGCGAAACCGATGCTTACACACAGCTATCGGGAATACTATCGACTTGGGAAGCTACCCAGGCCGAACTTTCTGAAGGGGAGATGGACTTTAAGGTCGTTCAGCAATTAGCAAACAAAAAGCATGTGTACACCGGAGTCGTCGGTTGGCAATTTCCAAATATTCGTTGGGAGTATGAGGAGCGCGTAGAGTCCGCTGGCGGCACCGGCACTGCAAGGGTAATACTGATTGATACTCCAACGGAGGTTATTACCTTCTCGCTGGATACCAATCATGCTTATAGAAGCTGGAACCGCTGCCGCACCTATGACTCGATGCTTCGACTTGCGCCTTGGCAGTTATGGTTTGAATACGATGGACAGTTGTCGTTTACCAAAGTTTTGGATGAAGGCAAAATCCGAAGCGACAAGGACTGTGTTTTAACTTGTAGCAAACGCGGTGAGAAGCTGCATATTAACTTGAAAAGAAGCCTTACGGATTTTGAGATGGTTTTTAACGCAAGTAACGGAGCGATCTTACGCTATTCTAGCAAGGCTAACAAGGAATTTCAGGGTGTATTGAGAGCGGGTGATTTCGAATGGATCTTGATTGACCAGATTCCTTTTCCCAAGCGTATTACTTTGAGAGAATGGGAGCCTCGAAAAACTTCAAGTGCTGAGCCTAAAGTCACGATTGAGACATCCAACCAAAAGCGGACCCTTGGTCGCTGGCAAGGTAAGGACTTTTCCTATGCTTCGCTCGACAAGAGCAAGATTGACGTAATGGTTGAATACTTCAGTGACAACCGTCCGCCGGTAACGCACACCTACAGAAAGAGAAGTGAAAACGATGTTGAGAAATTGCGGGAACTTGGAGAGGCTGTGTCTAAACTGGGCTTTGCGACGGGCGGTAATTAGCGCACTAGTTGCGATTCTGGTCACGGCAGTTTTGCATCAGAGAGTTCTCGCAGAGGTTGATGTGGATTGCGGACCGCGCGCCCTTGCAGTAGTGCTGTCTTCGCTAAAAGTAGACTACGATTTCGTTGACCTCAAAAAGCGTTTTGGTAGTCCCGAACGCGGAGGCTTTTCACTCGCATCGCTCGATCAGGTTGCGAGGTCGTACGGAGTACAGACCCTGCTGGCTAAGAGTTCGCTCGAAAATCTTTCGCGCAGAAAGAACTACGAGAGTTTCGCTTGCATTTGCTGGCTTACAGAAAAGCACTTTGTAGTTTGTGCTGATTATGCTGACAGCAAGGTTGTAATTGTCGATCCTCCCGAAATACGAGATGTTCCTGCAGCGACGTTCGCTGCGAATTGGAGCGGCGAGTGCCTGCTTGTGTCTCGTGGTTCGCTGATGTCCGAGTCGCGATTGGTAAATGGTTTCAACAGCGGACTTTGGATCATCGTAACTTTAACAATAATTGGAATTGCGGGCGCAACAGTCGCGTATCGAGCGAGAAAACCGGTTTTCCTCGTTGGATCGATTCTATGCACATGTATGTCGGGTGAAAGCTTTGCGCAGGAGGGTGAAAAAGTTGGCGCACGCGACCGTGTAGAGCTCAGGTTTTCAAATCCTCCCGTTACTTCGATTGACTTAGGTACGGCACGAATTGGCGATAAAAAGTTAGTAACACTCGTACTGCGGAACGACACGGAAAAAGTCTGGAAACTGCGAGGAGTTCAGATGTCCTGCTCTTGCATTGGTGTCGAAGCACCAAAACGGGATATTATGCCCGGCGAATCAGTTGAAATCTCCGCGAACCTTTCATCAAGCCAAGGCGGCGAACGGAAGGCATCAATTAGCTTTGTGTTCGGAGAAAGTCCAAATGAACGGAACTACCAAGTTCCATTAATGTGGAAAGTGACCCATGCATTAGTTACCGAGCCTGAGAGATTGCATTTTGGCGAGATAGGATTAGCTGGTAAGCACGAAATAAGTTTCAAGGTGAAGCGAGTGAAAGAAGGAGGCGAATCAACCGACGCTAAGTTGACGGAAGTCGTGGCAAGTTCGAAACTGCTACGCTGCACATTCGAGGGTTCGGTCGTTAAAGCTGAAATTTCCGATTGCGGCAGAGAGTCTGGTGAAGTTGCTTACATTTATGTTCGTGACGAAACAATGAAACCAGATCAACTAATTGCGTTTACTGTGAACTGGCTTCGGCCTCCTCCCGAATTTATCTCGCTCCCCAAAGAATTCACCCTCAGTGGCGACATTTCGAAGCAAGTCAAGTTCGTCATTGTTGCTCCGCGATCCAATTTGGCGAAGATCTCGAAGTTAGAGGTTGTGGGCATTGATCTTGCAATTAAGCATTGGGAAGAAAAGCGTTCGAGCGAGAACCGTACACAGTTGTCAATAACTTTTGATTCCAGCGTTGCCGTTAGTGAGAACCAAAAGTTCTCGGTCGAAGTGACCTTCGATGACTCTAGGGTCTTTCATTTGTTTGGCAGCAGGACCGTCAAGTGATACTTAAGCGACGAAATGGCCTTACGCTCATTGAACTTATCGTGGTTGTTTCAATCATTGGTATTTTGATGGGATTATTGCTGCTTGGCACGAGCGCTGCGAGAGAAACGTCACGACGTAATTCGTGCAGCAACAATCTTCGTCAATTTGGAATAGCACTTCACGCGTTTGAGTCGCGAAGCAAAAGCTTGCCCACGAACTCCCGCCAAGAACTTGAGTACGCGCATAGCGGGAGAATGGCTAGTGTCGTGTCAGTACACTATGATCTACTCGCCGATCTAGACCTGATGCAGCTTAAGAAAATTCCACTGCCAGACGCGATCTTAGGCGGGGTTTTTGGCCATCTTGGGCATCCTCAGAATTATCCACACCCAGTACTTTCTGCAACGATTGCTGTTTTTCAGTGCCCGTCTGACCGTGGTGTGAGTATCGGTACCAACTACCGTTTTTGTACTGGTCCCGATGCGCATCGTTTTTTCGTTAAGGCGATCAATGAGGGGGCTAAGGGGCCATTTGGTTCAGTGAGTAAGAACGGATTTCAGCGCTTTAGTAGAGGTCTTTCCAACACTGTTGCGGCGTCCGAGCGTTCGCGATCTGTAGATGGCGTTCGTTCGTTCAAGTCTTCGGTCTGGGGCGGGGCATTCAGCGTTCAGCCAGTTACAACCCAGTACTTTCTTGATGTCGCCAAGACTTCTCACACCTTCCCGCCTCAGACCTTCTTCGGCTATAACGGGCATTATTGGGTCCAGAGCGGATATGATTGCACCTTGTACAATCACGTGTTTACACCCAACGCGCAGACCTATTCACTCTTCGCCGGTCAATTTAGTGACGATAAAGGCTGGGGGGCGATTATGACGGCGACTTCCAATCACTCCGGTGGAGTGAACACTCTCAATTGCGACGGTTCGGTCGAATTCATTGCCGATGACATTGACAGCTTGTTGTGGCAAGCATTAAGTACGTGCAACGCTGATCTCTAGCACGTACTAACTCCTCGAAGGAGTAATTAGACCCTTACCTCCTCCAACGAAATTTGGAAGAATCAGAAGTATCACACAGGGCATCACAGGTGCTCGCATGCGCATGTTGCTCCAGTAGATTGAATGGATTGCAGAGAGCGAAAAGGTCATGGCTAAGCCGATCAACCAAGGTCGGTAACTGCGTGTGATGCGGATTCGCAATAGGCCCATATACGCAAGCACAAAGATGACTGCGTACCAAACGCCAATGATCACTTCTTTTGCACCAAACGAACCGTCATAAGGCCACAGCGCCCACAACCAACCGACGCGGTAAATGCAACTGACCGGGAAGATGTACCAATAACGAGCAATGGTGGAACGCGCGGCTAGGTAGGCCAACTCATCTTCACCGACTTCATTCAGCGGCGGGACTTCTAAGCCTACGCGGGCCGACCAAGCGTCTTGAAACTCCTCAGCCTCCCAAGCCCGCGATGGTCCGTTAGCGATGAAGTGTCGATAAAGTGGCGGATTATTGGCCAGCAACAGCGTGTAGCCGCCGTGTGTCGTGGCCCATATCGGTTTCCCGAACGTCGAGTAATTGCGCAGCGTCCAGGGCACGACACATACCAAAACACCAAGGCATATCAGTACACAATCGTTGACGCGTCGCTTCCAACAATCGCAGCCAACAAACAAAGCGATCAGCGCGCACAGTAATGCCCAAGGTGCGGCCGTTGGACGCGCTAGGATCGAAACACCCAGCGTCAAACTGAAGGCCGCCAGTGCCATCCACTGCCTTCTAGATCGCTGCTGGCCTTGTCCGGTGTCCATCGATGGCCAGGCCACCAACCACAGCCACCACGCGAACACTCCCAAGAAGGTTGCCAGCGTTTCCGTCATTACCAATTGGCTCTGTCGCAATAGAATCGGATCCACGGCAACCGCAACTCCGGCTAGCCAAGCGAACCGCAATCTCAGTCTAACACCGATCAAAAACGTCAGCGCGACCGTCGCACAGCCCAACAGCAGATGCAAACCTGCAACCCCCGCGCGCGCGACTTGACCATCGACGACAAACCAGCTGAGCAACCAAGGGTACAGCGGCGGGCGAAACGCAGTCGGGCTTGGACCGGCTTCACCTTCGAAACCCAAAGTTCCGGTCTTAGCCAAGGTGGTCGCTATTCGTGCGTACGAATCTGGGTCGGCGTTCATATCCGCCGCGCCGAACCACAGGACCGCTGCGCGAATGGCGAATGCAATAATTAACAACGGGATGAACTGTCGGCGCCAATCAATCATGTGCGTGGCACACACCACTTCGCATCAAAGCCAACCTTCTCTGCTTCGCCGCCACGCAACTTGTCCAAGTCACTGATCAGCTGTGAAACACGCTCGGGACGATTGATGCCTTCCAATCGCACATGGAACTCAACGGACTTGCCAGCGGCTAGCGGCACCACACGGCCTTGCTTTTCTTCAAATGTTCTCGGGTTGGGAAAGCCCGTTCCGGGTTCAAGTCCCGTGACATAACCATCTGCCGCGCCGACGGTATTCTTCCACTGGGAGAAATAGGGCAGCGTGTCAGGCCTATAGTGGACCGCGAATCCACGACTGCGATTCTTGGAAGCCAGTAATGCCGTCGCCCAGCCATCGGTACCGGCGGTCGGCGATGAAAAGTAAACTTGCTCGACGTAACCGGGTGTCGGTGGCAAATAGGTGGGCCAAGTTGCCAGATCATCCGCCGCATGTTGATCGCGAGCCACGATTCGCTTGGCAGCGCTTTGCATGGTGGCTCCGCCCTCAAGCAGCGGCGAACCGACGTTGACGTGATACAGCATTTGGATCGTTGTGGCGGTGTCCGATGCATTCTTGACGGAGTCGACCACATCAATGGTCGGTTGGCCGAACGCAAACCGATAATTGACCGTCATTCGCAGATTGAATTGTAGGAAGCGGGCCTCATGTACCTCGCCGCGAACCTCTAGCAACGAATGATCGGCATCGAGGTGCACCGACCAGTTGACGGCGGGTTGGTTGGCGATTCGGCCGTGGAGCGGATGTTTGAGCTGCCCTTTGTCGTTGAAGTCCGGAGCGCCGAAACTCTGCAAGCCGCATCTGACCAGCAACTCGTCAAAGCCGTCCAACCAACCGAGTCCGTTCGAATCGGTGATGGGTACGTATTGCGGGTGAATCGGCCCTTCGACTGGCGAACGCCAACTGCAATCGAGCCCATCGATGTTGGCTTTCCACAAACCCAGTCCGCGGGTCGGACAAATAGCGGCCCGAACTTTCCCGCTATCGACCACCACCAGTTCCACACCCTCTCGTTTTCCCGAGGCAAATCGATATCGCTGAACCGCAAAGGTGCCACCCGCCGATTTGGCTCGCGTCGCGGTATCTGGAAGCGATTGGGCAAGGTCGACCGGTTGTTCAATCAGTAACGGTTGAGCAAGTTCGATTTTCATGGTGGGTGCTAGTGGGTTTGAGAGTGGTGACTTTGGGATAAAATGCCAGAATTTCGCGTCCTTACTTGTAACCGCTCGGGACTCGGAATAAAACTGGCAGTTCGGTTTTTGTTGGTCAGAGGTCGGCCCTTAGGACTAATTAATGGTCCCATTGGCGACTCGGGCAATCGACAATAGGTGCCGTAGCCTAGGCATCCTGCCTGGGACAGAGCAGCAGGCTACTGAAAAGTAACCCGAAGCGTTAGAGCGTTAGCGAGGGAATAGAGAGCGCCCCTCGCTAACACTTCGGGTTAGGATAGACCCGTCACATTTTGCAAACCGACTTTTTCAGCAGCCTGCTAGTTGGTTATGACCATTTAATTGCATCCATCCACTTACCAAAGCAACCACTGAGATTATGACCAAAGTTAGTTTAGATGCTGGACTGGTGAACAAAGATAGTGTCGCCAAGATTCTTGATCGAGCCCTCGATGCTGGCGGAGGTCTCCTGCGACTGACACCGACTTGGGTCCCCCGCAGCTTCCTCCATCCTGGACGCCGCATCAAACTGAATCCGGCTGACCTGTATGCGTTCGGTGCCGATCGCGGTGGCATCGATGAACGCTGGTTTTCAAGTACTACCGAAGCAGCCAACGAAGGCCGCGTGTGGCACGAGGGGCTGAGCTTCTGTTTGTTTGAAGGCCAAAAGTTCCTGCTTCGCGACGCCGTTTCCGAACTGGGCAATCGCTTAGTCGGGCAGCCAACGTTCTCGAAGTACAATCGCTGGCCAGTGTATTCGAAATTCTTCGATAACATGGGCCCCATTCCGCATCACATGCACCAGTCAGCGGAAGATGCTGCTCTAGTTGGCCAAGAAGGCAAGCCCGAAAGCTATTACTTCCCACCTCAATATAACAACGTTGACAACAATTTCTGTTACACGTTTATGGGGTTGGAACCTGGCACAACCAAAGAACAACTTCGCCGCTGTCTTGAGAATTGGAACAAAGGTGACAATGGCATTCTCGATCTATCGAAGGCTTATCGACTGAAGCGTGGCACCGGCTGGTTGATTCCGCCAGGCGTTTTGCATGCACCAGGTTCCTTGTGCACCTACGAACCTCAGTGGGGCAGCGACGTGTTCGGTATGTTCCAGTCGATCGTTGAAGGTCGCTATGTGCCTTGGTCACTACTCGTTAAAGACATGCCCAAGGAAAAGCACAATGACCTCGACTTCATCATCGGTCAACTTGACTGGGAAAAGAACGTTGACACGCACTTCAAGAATGCCAACTACATCGAACCGATCGTTGACAAAGATCGCAGTGGCCCAGGCTTCACGGACAAGTGGATTGTCTACGGCACCATCGACGGCAAGCAGTTGTTCAGTGCCAAGGAACTGACGGTCGATCCAGGTGCGAAGTGCACCTTGAAAGATCCTGGTGCCAGCGGCTGGATCACAGTGCAAGGTAAGGGCCGGATTGGCAAGTTGGCTTTGCAGACGCCAGCCATGATCAACTTTGGCGAGAACACCGAAGACGAAGTGTTTATCTCGCACGAAGCAGCCACAGGTGGCGTCGAAATCGAAAACACCGGCAGCGAACCGCTCGTCGGCCTGCGATACTTCGGCCCAGACTGCCATCCGAATCTGCCCAAGAACGGCGCTTGGATGAACGGCTAGTAACTCGCCAAGTTACTTATGAGAACCCTCCTCCCTTCTACCCGGTACTCCGGGGAGAAGGGTCGGGGATGAGGGGCATGAGATTCTCCTGCCCCTCACCCCCAGCCCCTCTCTCCCCGGAGTACTGGGGCGAGGGGAGCCACAAAGCTTAAAAAGCCAAATAGTTAAGATTTTCCCGCAAAACCCTCACCGAAACCTACCCTCTCGGAGTTCACTGTCATGAGTCATCCTTCCCCGAAACTTCATAATGCGATGTGGCCTGGACTGGTTGGCAAAGGCACTGATGCTGGCCAAGAACCACCGATCAGCTTGGAGAAGATGCTCCAGTTGACTGCTGCTGCGAATGTGAATGGTCAAAAGTTTGACGGCATCGACTACTTTTTGTTTCTGCCACACACCAACCCGGACGCAAGTGACGATGAACTGAAGAAGATCGCGGACCAGATTGCCAGTTATGGCTTTAGCGTTGGTTCACTGGTTGCTCCCGTGTGGCCGGGAACCGTGGGTGACTCTTCGATGGGCGACGACGCTGCACGCGAGAAATTCATGAGCGCTGTGAAGACGGCTTGTCGCATTGCTGGAGTTTTTGAAAAGCATGGCGTCCGCAAGTACGGTGTGATTCGAATCGACTCGGCTGAGTTCGGCGTTGCCAAATGGCGTGAGAATCCCAAGACCAACACTTCGAAGATTGCTGGCACGTTCCGCGAAGCGGCCAAGATCGCGGCTGATCATGGTCAACGACTGGCTGCGGAAGGAGAGATTTGCTGGGCCGGCATGCACAGCTGGAAAGACATGCTGAACTTACTGGAAGAAGTCGGTATGCTGGAATCGCTAGGCTTCCAAGCCGACTTGGCTCATACATATCTCTATCTGCTTGGTTACAACGCACCCGAATGTGCGCTAGTCAAGGAAGGGCATACGACGGAGGAGTTCTACGCGGCCTATGAAAAGATGACCGATAAACTGCGACCTTGGACCATCGATTTCCACGTCGCACAAAATGACGGTCATGTCCACGGTGCTGGTTCTCACGACAAGACGGGTAAGCACTGCCCTGCCGACGATCCGAACGGCAAGCTGGATATCGTCAAGTGCTCTGGTTATTGGCTGAAAGACGCAGCCAAGCGTGGCATCAAGCATATCTGTTGGGACGGTTGCATGTTCCCCAACGCAATGCTGGAAGATCCCAAGACTTGGAACACGATCCTCGACACAATGATAAAGGTTCGCAGCGCCCACGGTTGGTAACCTGTCCGAAAAGGGGTCTGACCCTCTCCGGCAAAGCCATAAACGCAACGAAATCAAGTTAAGTCCAAAGGGTCAGACCCCTTTTCGGACAGGCTCTTAAATCAATATCCTCGAAAGGTAACACTGTGAAAGAACTTCGTATCGGCATGATCGGCTATGGCTTCATGGGCAAAACGCACTCAAATGCCTATGTGCAAGCGGCTCACTTCTTCAAGAGTGAATATAAACCGGTGCTCAAGGCTCTGTGTGCTCGTAACGCGGCCAAGGCCAAGCCCTTTGCGGACAACTGGGGCTATGAATCCGTCGAGACCGACTGGCGAGCGTTGCTCAAACGCGATGACATCGATGCAGTTGATATTTGCACGCCGAACAATCTGCACAAAGAGATCGCTGTCGAGGCAGCCAAAGCGGGCAAGATGATCCTCTGCGAAAAGCCACTGGCGATGAATGTTGCCGAAGGCGAAGAGATGTGCGAAGCGGTCGAAAAGGCTGGCGTGCCGAACATGGTGTGGTACAACTATCGCCGCATTCCAGCTGTGACTTTGGCGAAGCAGATCATCGACTCGGGCAAGCTTGGCAAGATCTTCCATTATCGAGCTAATTTCTTGCAAGACTGGACGATCAACGCCGATGTGCCTCAAGGGGGCGCGGCAACATGGCGTTTGGATGTCGAAGCGGCCGGTAGCGGTGTGACGGGCGACTTGCTGGCTCACTGCATCGACTCTGCGATCTGGTTAAACGGATCGATCAAAGACGTGACCGCGATGACAGAAACGTTTGTCAAAGAACGCGTGCATGCGGAGACAGGCAAGAAGGAGCCTGTTGGCATCGATGATGCTTGCTCATTCCTCTGTCACTTCACCAACGGTTCGCTCGGTCTGTTCGAATCGACAAGATACGCTCGCGGACATAAAGCGCTCTACACGCTCGAAATCAACGGTGAACATGCGAGCTTGAAGTGGGATCTGCACGACCTACATCGTTTGCAATACTTCGACCATGCCGATCAATCGATCGTACGCGGCTGGCGAAGTGTCCACGTATCCGATGGCGATCAACCTTACATGGGCAATTGGTGGGTTCCTGGCCTGCAGATTGGTTACGAGCACTCGTTCACGCACCAGGTTGCTGACTTCTTAACCAGCTTGGAAAAGGGCACTCCAGCTCATCCGACTTTCCGCGACGCGCTGGAGACACAGCGAGTTTGCGACGCAGTTTTGGCCAGTGCGAAACAAGGCGTTTGGAAGACGGTGTAGGTTTTTCGTACACGGAGCTGGTGATGCCAGAACTCCCAGGCATACTGCTTTACCTTCGAGCACTTGAGCAACGGCTACTTGGCGAGCGGATTGAATCGATTTCAGTCCGCTCGCCATCGCTTTTACGGACTTACTCACCTCAACTTGAGTCTGTCGTCCAACAACGCATAACAGCCATCTCGCGCAGCGGCAAACGCATCCTCTGGACACTCGATTCCGGAATCTGTTTGGTATTTCATTTGATGATCGCTGGTCAACTACTGCCCACGTTGCCAAACCGAAGGCAGAATCCTCGCGGATCGCTCGCTCAGTCGACTGCTCAAAGACGATTGGCCGAGGTCGCTCGATGAACTCGAGTGAAGCATGCGTCATTGCCCAGGCGTCTTCAGGTCCTCGATGATGGTAGTGATCTTGTTCTTGACTGAGGTGGAGGTCTCTGGAGACGCTACGGACATGATCTTCTGATTGACCGCTCTACCTAATTGCTGTTGTAACGAAGCGAGTTCGGAGAGTTCCTGCCAGCGTTGCTTGGGAGCATCCGAGCTGGCGGCTGCTTCTTGTTCGGCCAGTTCTTTAGCTGCTGTGTATAGACCAGATCGCAACAGCAAGTTGAAGGCCATGCCTGCTGGTACGGGTGCTGTTGAGTACTTACCTTCTTTGACTCGCCATTGGTAGATGATCGGCATCACTTGCGTCAACTGTTCTTGATCAACCGGTTTCTCGGCGGAGATGGATTCCAAGACTAGGGAAGCGAGTGCGCACCATGCTGCGGAGCGTTGCAAATCGGCGAAGATCACATCCGCTTGGGCCGCTTGGCTGAAGTACTTGTAGGTTTGTGCCCAATCGGGATCACCAAACCGTTGTAAACCAACGATGTAGTTGAGAAGTTGGTGGTCGGGGATGATCTCATGGATGCGTTTCAGTGGTTTGTCGAGAGATGTAAACCCAGTTTCGATGGAGAGCAATTCCACAGCACCTGGAATCGCTTTGTATAGTTCGCCCATCCACGCAAATTGCTGCGGCACCATTGGGCTATTCTCGCCGTACTTCCGGGAGATCAGTATCCCCAAGGAATGCATGATCTTCAGGAACTCAATCGTCGTCAGTGGGAACATTTGACCGTCGTCGGTTGACTGCATCGCGTTTTCGAAACTGGTGTACAGTTCTCCAATCGCATCAATCATTTCAACTTCTGCTTCGTAGCCGCCTTGTTTGCGAAGTGGATTGAGGGCTGTCGCGGCTTCGTCTTTATGGCCACACATCGCCAGCGAAAGTGCCTTCAGAAAGGCGAATCGAATATCGTTGGGGAACAGCCGCAGACCAAGATCAGCATCGTCGATCGCTTGTTGGACTCGCCCGACAATTGCGCAGGTAATCCCTCTTCTCGCCAGGGCATTGGAGTTGTAAGCGTCCGCCTCCAGGCAGTCGCCATAGAGTCGGATGCTATCGTCGGCTGATTTGGCAATTAGGGCAGCAGCGTAGGCCGCGTCGGACCGCGAAAGTTGGTTACTAGCCAGTGCCTGTTGAATCAGCTTATTACCGCTTGCATCTCGTTTGGTCATCAGCAGCATGTCGCCAAACAGTAGGTCGAACTGAGACTGTTCGGCTTCTGCGAGTTGTGTACGGTCAAGCTTTTCTGCTTCGGCGATGGCGGCCTGCATATCCTCTGAGAAGTAAAGGTCACGCACCAGCAGCAGCGACTGGGAACTGGTCATCATAAACTCGGGGTTGGTTTGCAGAGTGCGCATCGACTTCGCCGCTTCGCGATATTGTCCACGGCTGCGCGCAAGATTGGCTGAGCTAAGAAGTATCGCTTGATTGCTTTCTTGCAATTTGGAGTTGGCTTCTCGTTGTTCAACCAGCAGCTTCCGTTCGCTTTCAGCGCGTTTTTGTTCCCGAACGAACAGCACGCCCAGCAGAACCATGGCGATCATCGATCCCACACCGATGGATGAGCTAACCGCCTGATGTTGACGGATCCAGCGGCCCGCCTTTGCGCTTAGCGGTTCCTGCATGGCGTCAATGGCCTGATCATCTAACCATCGCTGCACATCATCGCGTAGTTCTCGGACCGAACGGTAACGCTCAGAACTTTCGTTCTTAAGTGCCTTCTTGCAGATAAATGCCAGTTGCTTTGGTATGTCGTTGCGGGCATCTCTTGGACTGTGGTTTTGCAAATCGGCAATTTGTTTCAGAGCACGGTCGATGTTCCGCGTCGACTCAATCGGCGGTTTGCCGACTAGCACATGGTACAAAGTTGCCCCTAGGCTATAGACATCCGAAGCAGGCACCATGCGATCGAGTTCACCGCGCAGTTGCTCGGGAGGCGCGTAAACGATAGTGCCCACGACGCTGCCATGACGCGTTGCAGAATCCCAGTCGTCGCTTTGGATTGTCGGTTCTTGGAGGCCAGGCAGGCTTGAATCGGATACCGACACGGGGCTGGTCGGAAGCGGTTTGGCTAGTCCCCAGTCGACGACCAGGGTTTCACCGTGATTGCCAAGCATAATATTGTCAGGTTTGAGATCCCGATGGAGGACTCCGCGTTCGTGCGCATACTCCACGGCATTGCAAACATCGATAAATCGCCGTAGCAGTTGCCGCAATTCGGGCGAATCAAAAGTCGTCTTGCTTGATTTCAGATTGTGGTGGAAAGATTCGATTCTCTTGCTTAAGCTCTCGCCGCGAATAAATCGCATCGCATAGAAGGGACGACCAAAGCCGTCGGTGCCAAGCGCATAAATGGGGACGATCCCAGGATGCTCAAGCTGCCCGGTTAACTCCGCCTCGCGTTGAAATTTTTGGCGGTAAATGGCTTCGTCAGCTTTGTCGTCGCGAATTTGCTTCAGTGCAACTTGCCGACGCAATTGATCATCCTGTGCCTTGTAGACGATACCAAGACCACCACGGGCTACTTCATTGACAATCGAGAATCGCTCCATCGTCGAGTGTCCAGCGGCGGTTGGCTTTTTGCTAGAACCCAAAGGAACTGTGTCGAGGCTATGACGAGTCGCGTCGAGAGTCTTGGAAAGAACCGTTCGCTCGACTCCCTCACTCTTGGCGACTTCAAAGAGCTGATCACAGAGTTCGGCGACTGATGGCAGATTGGCAATCGATGCTTCATCGCTGCCAAACTTGCCCTGTAAACGTTCGACGAGCGTTATGAGCAGATCGTGATCCTGCTGCGAAAGATAACCCTCCGCGACTAGAATGCCACCGAGGCTCGACGAAGGATTCTTGCTCCATTGTGAAAAGGCTTTGAGCAGTTGGTCGCGTTTGACGAACTCGTTCAGAAAAGCCAACAAGCCAAACAATAGGTTCTGTGACAGCATCTTTTACCCCAAGCCAGTTATCAGGAACGGGGCATTTTACAGTCTGTTTGAAGATATTGTCAGCTACTGTCGTAGCCTAGGCATCCTGCCTGGGTTTTGCATTGGTTTCCTGGCCGTTGCTGCGTGACATGTAACGCCAATGCAGAACCCCGAGCGCTTTGATCGTTCGTGCACACGATCAAGGCGCTCGGGGTTCAGATTACCGTTGCTATGTTGTCTAGATCAAGCAAGCAGACTTAGCCTGCCGAACTATTGCTCATCGCTTTCCATACCCAGTCGCATGCACAGCGTCTGGAATTCGTCGAACAGTTTATCGCTGCTGGTGTGGACGTGTTCGGCTTCGGTGATGAAGCGAATGTCTTTGTCGATATAGACATCGTGGCTGATCAAGACACGTTCAAAGCTCTCAAGCGGTGAACCGTAGGAGATGATCATCTTGTGTTCGTCAAACTGCACTTCTTGCTGGCGTTTGGGATTGAGTACAGCGATGCCGGTGCAGCCATCGTTGAGTAGCATGTCTTCGAAATCGTAGAGAATGCTCTTCAGGACTGGCATGTCGATATGTTCGCGATAGTGGTCTTGATGACCGCCTGAATGATAGTGGCTGGTTTCGAGTACGACGTCGACGACGGGGCCCAGTGTGTCGATCATATCGATGAATAGGTCGAATAAGCGTTCGCTTGAGGCGGCAGCAAGAATGACTGGAACTTTGGCCTTGGAGGTTGGATCGACATATACGTCATGGCGAAAGCCTTGTCGCGGGACGACTTGCAGACCAACCGATGGTCGAATCGCATCGGTTAAATCGAACGCACCGTAACGAAATACTTCCAGATGCGCTTCTAGTTGCTCATCCGACAAGCTCCCGAAACTCGTAAGTGCGTCTGGCGCCGACGAAGTAACAGGAGTCGAATTGCTTTGCTGGGAGCGTTGCTGCGAACCCATGGGAATCTCACTTGCCATTTCCGGGGAATGTTTTCCTCGCGTTCCGCTCTGTATCCAATGGGACAATTGAGGCACGGAAGTCGGAGGTGTTATTGCTGTCTGCATTGCGGGTGACCGTTTTTGCAGATAACTAAAACTAGGTCAGCTTCTGGCAAAGCGTCTGTTTTGCCAGAAACTTGTCCACTTTCCTGATGGCTTGAGGCGGTAAACTTGATGCTAATCGCTACAATCGGACCCCCTTGTTTCCCCAGTTATGCAATTGGTTGCGTATTTGCAACAGTTGACTAAAGGCGTCAGGGCGACCAAGGTTGAAACTCGCAAGTACAATGACTGAAGGATTTCACAAGCACCAAGCGAGAATTGAAGCATGCAAATTGAATTTACTAGATCGAGTAGACAGTTGATTCCGTGTTGGACTGTGGGCATGCTGGTCGTCATTACTCTAGTCGGAGGTTGTGACAATCGGACAGTCATAGTACCGCCGGAAGAGAGTGGCATCCTCCCGCCTGAGAATCCGACGAAAGTTGTCATTGAACCCCAGAAGGCAGAAGTGATTCTTGCTGGTCAACAGCCATGGTTGAGGAAACAAGCCCTGCCCCTCACTCGCTGGTATGCACAGTATTTGAATGCCAACACCATTGGGTTTACGGAATTCACGATTAATGCCGCTGAAACTCAGACCAATCTATTTCATTTAACTAAACGCGACGTCCTCGAGGTTGCTTCGACCTCAGGCGGGCAAATTCGTCGGCGTGAAATCGTCCACGACTCGCTGGAACGTGAGGACGGCAAGTTGTTTAGTTACACCGAAGATTCGAATGTCGATGGCAGTGTTTCTGAAACGGTGGCGAGAATTGAACGCGAGATGTTGACGATCACTAAAACTGCTGATGGCAAAACCACAAGCAAAAGCTTGCCATGGCCTGCCGGAACATGGGGGCCCTTGGGTACCATTGCAATTCTGCAAGTGAGACCGATGCAACCTGGCGAATTTCGCGAGGCCATGATTTTCGTGCCGCAACTGGAAAAAGTCGTCAAAGTTGAGTTGAAAAGCAAGAAGGTAGAACCCACTCCACTGCCCGGCGGAGTGTCGAAAGAGTTGCTGTTAGTTGAAACGAGATTCATCGTAGATGGTGAATCTGTATTGACGAAAAACTGGGTGAACGAAGCTGGCGAGATTATCAAGTCGGTCAGCCGCGGCGGCTACACGATGTTCCAAACCACGCGCGAGGAAGCGGAGCGTATCGATGGCTCGATCCGAGCGGCACAGCTGATTGATACCAAGTTACCTGTACAAGCAACGGTAGAACAACTGCGGGCGAGCAAAGTGACCTTCTCGATCGACTCCGCGAATGTGGATCCCTTTGGTTTGCTTTCAGGCAAAGTCAATCAGCAGATCACTTCGCTCAGTTCGCTGGGGGCGACCGTCACGGTTCACCGTGTGATTCCGTCGGCTCCGGTCCCAGAGGGGGGCGCACAGGATCCGCCTGAGGAAGCGTGTCTTGCGAAATTTGAACCCGAAGCAATACACGTGCAGAAGTTTCTCAGCGAGTTTCCCAACACGTCGGAGGATGCTTTAGCGACAGCATCGACATTGACCGCAGGTGTTTTTCGAAAGCTTGAGAAAGCACCCCTTTCGCGCAGAGTTTGCATGCCAGACCATGCGCTCAAGGAAGGTAAGGGCGACTGCGTAGCTCACGCGATTTTGCTGTTGGCTGCTTTGAGGGAACGGGGCATCCCGGCGCGTGTAGCCAGCGGATTGCGAATTCTAAAGGAGAAAGATAGCACTCAGCTTTCTGCGATCTATCACATGTGGTGCGAAGCTTGGGTGGGCGATCGGTGGATGCCACTTGATCCTTTTGCGGGAACGATTGGAGTGGGGGCGGACCATATCAAGTTTTCAGAGTCGTCCCTGCATGACAAGAGTCCCATGAACATGATGCTGGAAGTTCTGCAAAACATGAAGCAGTTCACGATCGCAGTTAAGCCGCAGTGACGGTCCCAGTGAAAGTCTTAGCAAAGCACTCTGGGCTACGAACCCACCTGCGCGATGTGATGCCAAAGGTGCCCTGAGGCTCGTATGCCGCGATAGAAATCCGCAATGCAGAATTTCTCATTCGGGCTATGCGCACCGTCGTCGTCGAGTCCCCAGCCGAGCAGCAACACATTTGCGCCCAGTCGTTCCACCATCGCAGCGACGATTGGAATCGAACCACCTTCCCGAATGAGTACCGCAGGCTTTCCAAAGGCGTTAGCCACTGCGGATTGAGCCGCTGCGATGAAGGGGCTGTGAGGATCTACAACCACGCCCGGCCCACCGTGAAGATCGATCAGTTCGATACGAATGCCGGCGGGAGTGTTATGCGAGATAAATTGCCGCAGTTGCTCGGTGATTTCGGCCGGTTTTTGGTTGGGAACTAAACGGAAGCTGATCTTCGCACCAGCGGAAGCCGGGATGATCGTTTTGCCTCCTTCGCCTTGATAACCGCTCCACAAACCATGAACATCGTAAGTTGGTCTTGCCCAGCGACGTTCAAGGGTCGTAAAGCCAGCTTCGCCGTTGAGCGCGTCCACACCCATCTGCTTGGCAAACGCATCGTCACTAAAGTTCAAGCTTTGCCACATCTTGCGTTCGGAGGCTTCCAGTGGCTTAACGGAGTCGTAAAAGCCGGGCAACTGGATACGGCCCTGGTCGTCGACGATCTTGGCGAGAAACTTTGAAAGTGCGATCGCTGGATTGTTGATTGCTCCGCCAAAACTACCCGAATGCAAGTCTTGCTTCGGCCCATAGAAGTGCAACTGATAGTACGCGATGCCGCGCAGGCCATAGGTGATGGCTGGCTGGCCGACGGCGTACTGCGAAGAATCGCTGATCACAACCACATCGCATGCCAGTCGTTCGCGAGCTTCTTCAGATTGAAGGTATTTGGCCAGTTGAGCACTGCCGACCTCCTCCTCGCCTTCGATCAAGAATTTGACTTGCAATGGCAGCGGTTGGCCGGTGGCGGCCCAAGCAGCGGCCCCCAAGACGTGGGTGAGCATTTGCCCTTTGTCGTCCGTCGCTCCCCGAGCGTAGAGGTTCCCATCGCGCTCCTGAGGGTCAAATGGGGGTGTGATCCACTTTTCCAGAGGTTCCGGGGGCTGGACATCATAGTGGCCGTAGACGAGGGCAACCGGCTTGCCTGGGACCGCGGGGCTTTCGGCATAAACCAATGGCGGCCCATCGGTAGGAATCAGCTCAACCCGGAAATTGGCGGCCGCCAAAGTGTCGCGCACCCGTTCGGCGGCAGTCAGCATGGCGGATTTCGAGCCCGGATCCGCGCTAATGCTAGGAATGCGAAGCAGGGATTTAAGTTGATCTAAGTGATTGGGTTGACTTTGCTCAAGATGCCGGTCAATTGCTGTTAAGTCGGTCATTTCGTGGGTTTTCTGGTTCATTTAATAACGAAAGAGCTTGATATACCACCCAGGCTATGCGTTACAATATAACTGATACGATACCTGCAAGGATTCCCCCGAATGAACCGCGAATGCCCACTTCGGCAGCGAATCCGACGGCGTAGTTTACAGCGTCACCATGCACAGCTGAACTGTCGCTTGATTGTGGGTAGTGAACATCGTACAGTTCGACGTCAATGGCTACTTGGGTAGGCCAGAGTTTGTAGGAGGAGCGGAGAGCGATGGCTGAATCTGATAGTGCTGTTATGGAACCGGAAGTTTTTACAAGTCGTAAACCGGCGCCTACTAGGCCCAAGCAACAACCCAGGTATCACGTCATATTGTGGGACGACCCCGACCATACGTTCGATTACGTCATCATGATGACGCAGCAGTTGTTTGGCGTCACCTTCGAACGAGCCATGCAGCTAGCCAAAGAAGTTGATACCGCAGGCCGGGCTGTTTGTTTGACCACTACCAAAGAACACGCTGAATTGAAACGCGATCAGATTCATGCGTTCGGTAAAGACCCACTCCTAGCAAGATGCTCAGGCAGTATGACCGCCAGCATCGAACCCGAGTGTTAAGTACTTTCACGTAGCCTAGGCTTCCAGCCTGGGTCTGCTGCCCTCGTTACCTGCTGAACCCTTTTTGCCTAGCTGTTTCAATTCCAAATTGCCCTCCCGAGCGAACCGAACGCTCGGGACAAATGGTCCCAATCTACAATCCCTCTCGAGCCAACTAGAATTGCTCACTTGGACTTCACAAGCTCCCGCGCCTCAGCATCCAACTTCGCAGCTTTGGCCTCGGCTTCTTCTAGCGGTAACCCCGCTGCGATCCCAGGCCGAACATGCTTGGTCAACGTAAGCCATGCGAGCTTGAGTGTGTTTTGCTTTTCACGCACCAGTGCCGCAATCTCTTTCGCTTTGGGATGATCGGGCAAACCATTCGCTTCGATTTTTAGCCCCCAAGCATCGGCTAAGGGCGCTGCCACTACCACTTGTCCCTCAGCATTTGGATGAACACCATCGCCGGCAAACGTAAAGTTCGGTGCATCTTTGCGTTTGGCTGCTAGCGCTCGTTTGACAGAGCCGTGCACATCAAGCACCTGCCAACCGTCCGCTTTTCGACTGAGCAGCCATTGCGAGTACGCTTCTAGCACATCGTCGTAACCTTCATACGGCTGCGGGTAACTGTCCAGTCCCGCAGGCAGCAATCTAGCTTTGATGGGTAGCGGATCAAAGAGTGCAGGTGTCAGGTGAAGGATCTTAGCGCCTCGGGACTCGACGGCCTTGTGCAGACGTTCAATGCCGGATTTGAACTTCGCAAAGCGATCTTCACTCAGTGGATAGTAAATGCCATCGTTCATTCCGTAACAGGCAATCACCAAGTCGGGTTTCGTTTTTTCTAGCACCCTCTCGAGCCGTTCGTGCAGATCGGGTCGAGGAAACTGGCCGCCAGCATGCCCGGGCTCGGACAAACCCGAAGTGGTTTCGCTGGGCAGGCCGAGGTTAAGCAGTTCGATACGGCGCTGCGGATATTGAACGATCAACGCCGTCTCGATCGCATCGATGTAGCCACCGGCGTGCGTGATGCTGTCGCCAAGAAAGACAACGCGTTTGACCTCCGGTGGTGCTGCTTTGTCCTGCGCGGAGGTCCGATCGTTGGCCAAACAAACTAAGGCACCTACTAGGCCAATAAGTGTTAAATTGAGTCGCATGCTGATACTTCTTTGAAAAGCTGTCACGGAAGGTTGTTTGGGTAGCTGTCTTGATAAACACATGCTATTTGAAACCGCCTTGGGTTCCCCCCGAATTGTTCGATCAGCATACCAAATTTTTGATCAGAAACGCAGTTCTTGAACGCTCTCAGCGCCCTTCCAATCGGTAGACATCGGGACCGGTACATGTTCCAATGTCGGTGACTTTATGGCATTAAACGGATTCTAGACCGATGGAGACGGACGAATGAGCACTGCAGTCAAGACAGCCAAAGCCACCAGCAGTCCCGAATCGAAGAAACCGAAAATCAATCCGTTTCATCAGCGTTTAGCGCGGCTGACTCACTACCAAGCCTGTCAACTGCTGGGCACTGAGGGACGTAAGCTGATCCAAACCGGTTCGCAGAGCGTAGAACTGGAAACTGAGAGCGATGTCTATCTCGGCGGAGACCTCTATCGGGTCCGCATTCCAGCGGCTTCTGGCGGCGTCGCGGTCGTGACCATTACGATGAACAGTGGTCGCGACAGGCAATTGCAAGTGAACTGTGATCAGTGCAGTAAGAATTGTGAACATATGGGAGCCGCTCTTGGGCACCTGCTCGACGCGAAGTCGACGATGGGACTAGCGGCACCCCCCGACGAAGCAGTTCCGCTAGAGAACTTGACCGAAAACGAACTACTGCAACGCGCTTTAGCGGAGCGTCAGAAGCGAGCTGCCGAAGAGAAAATGCAAGTCCGTGCGATCGACAAAGATCGTCCCTGGTCCGATTACATCGTGACCAGCACCAGTTCTGGTAAGACCTATCGCGTTGCACTTCGCGGAGTCGAACCGGGTCAATCCTATTGCAGTTGTCCTGATTTTCGCACCAATCATCTCGGTACTTGCAAGCATATTCTTCACACGCTGAAGAAGGTTCAGCAACGCTTTTCAGCCTCGAAGCTACGCGTGGCCTACAAACGCACGAACATCTCGGTTCGTGTCAACTATCAGCAACCGCTAGGTTTGCTGTTCAATATGCCGGACAAAGTACCGGAAAAAATGGCCGAGATCGTAGGTGACAGCGCGACCGTTCCGACCGATGGTTGCAAGATGATGAACAAGATTCAAGCGCTGGAGCAATCGCGCTATGATGTTCATGTGTATCCTGACGCTGAAGAGTTTATCCAGCATGCTTTGATGCAGAGGCGATTGAGCAGCCGCTGCAAAGAGATTCGCAAATCGCCGAAAACACATCCGCTGCGGCAAAAACTGTTGTCGGTTGAACTGCTGCCTTACCAGCTCGACGGTATCGCCTTTGCCGTTGGAGCTGGGCGGGCAATCCTAGCCGACGATATGGGGCTCGGCAAAACCATTCAGGGTATCGGCGTCGCTGAGTTGTTAGCGCGAGAGGTTGATATTCGCCGGGTGCTAGTTGTCTGCCCTGCGTCGCTAAAAAGTCAATGGCGTAGCGAAGTCAACCGGTTCTCCAATCGAACCTGTCAGTTGGTGATGGGCAACGGTGCAGAACGCAACGCATTGTATCAATCAGATGCGTTCTTTACGGTTTGCAATTACGAACAGGTGATGCGCGATCTGACCGCGATTGAATCGGTTCAATGGGATCTGATTATCCTTGACGAAGGCCAACGCATTAAGAATTGGGAATCGAAGACCAGCCAAGTCATCCGCGCGCTGCGGAGTCAATTTGCTTTGGTACTATCGGGCACGCCACTCGAAAATCGACTCGATGAACTCTATACAGTAGTTCAGTTTGTGGATGACTTCCGTCTGGGACCGGCCTATCGCTTCTTCCACAAACATCGGGTGGTTGATGATCGCGGTCGAGCGGTCGGTTACCAGAAACTCGATGACTTGCGGGAAGCCTTAAGTCCAATTCTGCTGAGACGAACTCGTGCGGAAGTCGCTAAGCAATTGCCCGAACGGACCGATGAAATCATTCGGATCCGACCGACCGAAGAGCAACTGGAGATTAGCAATAACCAATTAACCATTGCAGCCAGAATCGCGGCTAAGCCGTTTTTAACGGAGATGGATTTGCTCCGGCTGCAAAAATCCCTGTTGCTCGCGCGCATGTCCGCCAATAGCACTTTCTTGATTGACAAAAAGGAACCCGAGTTCAGCAGCAAGCTCGAAAGATTAAGTGAGTTGCTGGCCAGCTTGATTGAGACGCCTGATCGCAAGGTCGTGCTGTTTAGCGAATGGCGCACGATGCTCGATCGAATTGAAATCAAACTGGATGCACTCGGATGCGATTATGTCCGCTTGGATGGTCAAATACCGCAGAAGCAGCGGGCGGCTATCGTTAAGAAATTTCAAGAGGATCCCAAGTGCCGTGTCATCTTGATGACCAATGCCGGCAGCACCGGACTGAACCTGCAGAGTGCCAATACGGTCATCAACGTGGATTTGCCCTGGAACCCAGCGGTTTTGGAGCAGCGTATCGCTCGGGCGCATCGCATGGGACAAAAGAATCCGGTCACGGTCTACAAGCTGGTGACTGAAGACACGATTGAGGAAAGGCTGCTGGAGACGCTGGAATCGAAACAAGGCTTGGCCGACGCGGCTCTCGATTTTGATTCGGATGTCAACGAGATCACCATGAAGAGCGGGATC
The DNA here is from genome assembly GCA_033761895.1 of Pirellulaceae bacterium. Taxonomy (GTDB): domain Bacteria; phylum Planctomycetota; class Planctomycetia; order Pirellulales; family Pirellulaceae; genus Aureliella. The sequence continues at coordinate 28,097 of JANRMD010000115.1, forward strand.
ACGAACATTCGTGAGAAACTGGAAAAAATACTGTTGCCGACGCGTCCAGCGGCTCGGGATGAAAGTCAGAAACGGACGGTCGAACAACAGGCTGAATCCATTCAGCAGCGTCGCGAAAGAGTTTCTGCAGCCAGTGGCCAGTTGCTGAGCGCTGCTTTGCAGTTGGTCGGCGAGTTGGTGGTTTCGAAAGATGCGCCCCGCCCAAGTTCGGAGGCCGTTGATCAACTGTCGAGTAGTTTGTCTGAGTGTGTGCAACGCGACGCGTCCGGTCGGCCGCAACTGACCATCAGCTTGCCTGATGACACCGCACTGCGTGGACTTGCCGAAACGTTGGCCCTATTGCTGGCCAAAAAGTAAGGTGAGTTACAAGCATGCGTTCCAAGTTCTTGCCGATAGGCGTTGTGCTGCTGTTATTCTTCACCTGTGCTTGCATAGCGTTGTATTGGCTCCTGCGCGAACCGCGTGACCACATAGGCTTCTTGTTTGGGGCGCTTTACGGTCACAGCACTTTATCCTCAGGCTGGATGGTATTTGGACCAGGCAAATGGCCTAGGTATCCCTTGGCTTTCGTATGGCTGATCGCTATCCCCTCCGCATTTATCCTTAATAGTCTGTTCTCTGCAAATCTGCCCGCCTCAGGTTTCTTGTGGTTGAGCGCGGGCTTCATATTTGTGTTGGTGCAAGTACTCGCATGGCCAATGCGATATTGGTGGCGGCTAAGAATCTGCCGTACAGCTCAAGCCACGCAAGCCAACGGGGAGACGGTACTTTCTCATCAGTTCGGGATTCGCGAATTGATGATCTTAACCACCGTCGTTGCGATTTTCCTCGCTGGTGGTCCATTGCTGTTGCCATTGCTGCGAGCGTTTCTCGGTTCAGGTGAGTTCGCGGTTTTTGCGTTCCTCGTAGTTGCTTCGGTGGTTATCTGTATTCCAACAATCTTCTCAATTCTTGCGATGCGAAAGCCCATCGTTCCGACTCTGATTCTGTTCGTATTCGTAACGATTGCCACTTATATTGAATTGCCGCTGCTTTCGAGTCTAGGTTTTCCGCGAGGCGGACCAGATCGACTTCACTTGATACTGATCAATGTTTTTTCGTTATTACCGATCGTTATTGTGTGCAGCATGCTGCGAGTCGCTGGCTACCAACTCTCCAGCAATCGCAATCAACCGCAAGGATCGGTGGCTAACAGCTAGTATGTCGCTATAGACGATTGCCACAAAAGAACACAGAGGACGCAAAAAGAGTGACGCAATTGGATCCAGCTCTACGACTATCTATCGAAGCCCTTGGGCATTGCTTTTGTGTCCTTTGCGTTTTTTCGCGGCCATCGTTGCGCTAGGTAGCGACGATTGCCACGAAAAGAACGCAGAGAACACAAAAAGAGTGGCGCAATTGGATCCGGCTCTGCGACTATCTATCGAAGCTCGTGGGCCTTGCCTTTGTGCCCTTTGCGTTCTTTCGTGGCAATCGCCGGACGGGAACGGTAGGTAACTCTCGCAATGAGACAAACCGGTGCCAGATGAAGTGACGTAATCTATGGTATCTATGCTTGTTTCGCGTTTACAGCAGTTAACAATTAACTAGTCGTTTTGAGAGTCGCGAACCAAAGAGAAACTCAATGTTTTAGAAAGTGAGGGATAGATTGCTATGCAGACGATTAAGGAGCTCTGTGACTTCGTTCGGGAAACGTCCTACAAGATACACCTCTACCATGGCCACGGCCATCTGGAAAAGGTCTATGAAAACGCCCTAGTTCATCGCATGCGAAAAGCTGGATTCGACGTAGAGCAGCAGCATCCATTGACCGTTTTTGACGAAGATGGAACGGTAATCGGCGAATATTATGCAGACCTTTTCATCGACGGGCGTTTGATTGTGGAATTGAAGGCCGTGCGGGCCGTTGCTGATGAGCACATAGCGCAGATTCTGGGGTACTTGAAGGCGTCACGTTTCGAACATGGGTTGTTAGTGAACTTTGGTTCGCCGCGTTTCTGGATTAAGAAGTACATCCTAACGCAACAGTGAAGTGGCAAGTGTAAGCCTCTCCAAAGTTTGCGCCAAAAAGGACGAGACAAGTGGTCCCGTGGCACGATGTCACATTGTGTATAATGAGCGTCTTCCTTTCACATCCCACCCCCGGAGTTTCGCGATGACTCAGCCTATTTGTTCTCCCAAAGTAACTGAATCCATTGAATTGAATCGTCGTAAATTGCTGGTTGCGGGTGGTGCAGGTGCTGCTCTGCTGATGACTGGGCGGAAGGCCTCAGCGCGAGTGATCGGAGCCAATGACCGCTTGCGGATTGCTGTAGCGGGCCTTAACGGTCGAGGGCAAAGTCATATCGATGGCTGGCTGAAACAGGAGAATGTTGAGATCGCGTGGGTGATCGATCCCGATGAGCGTGCGCTGGCGCGTGGAATCAAGATCGTGCAAGAAAAGTCAGGTGGCAAATCCAACCCGCAAGGTGTTGCGGATGTTCGACGTGCACTTGAAGACAAAACGTTGGACGCGATTTCGATTGCGACCCCTAATCACTGGCATTCGCTGATGACAATTTGGGGTGCTCAGGCGGGCAAGCATGTCTATGTCGAGAAACCGATGAGTCACGATGTGGCTGAGGGCCGCATTGCGATGGAGGCGCAGAAGAAATACGGAGTGGTTGTGCAGCACGGCACTCAAAGTCGTAGTAGCGCTGAGATCGCTGGATTGCACGCAGCTATCCACGCTGGAAAATTCGGTAAGCTGAAAATCTCGTATGGTTACTGCTGCAAGGAACGCGGTAGCATCGGCACTAAACCCATTAGTGAACCGCCAAGTAACCTTGACTGGAATTTGTGGCGTGGCCCGGCAGATGTGAAGGAGTTTCACGCGAACTATGTGCATTACAACTGGCACTGGTTTTGGAAGACTGGCAACGGCGACTTGAATAATCAAGGTACGCATCAACTCGATATTGCGCGATGGGCCATAGCGCCCGATCAAACACATCCGGTGCGCGCGATGGCGATTGGTGGCCGCTTTATGTGGAATGACCAAGGCGAAACGCCCAACACGATGTTTGGTATCGCTGAGTACCCAAATGGTCAGCAAGTCTTCTTCAATGTCCGCAATATCAACTACGATGGCTACAAACGCCAAGTTGAGAACGAATACTACTTTGAAGATGGTGGCCGCATCGTCGGTGGAAAGTACTTCGCGAAAGGGAGTAACTCAGGCGAGAAGGTGAACGTTGAACCTGGCAAAGTCACACCGGGCGGAAATTGGGGTGCGTTCATTGCCGCTTGTCGCGCGGGTGATCCGATGATGGCTAATGGCAATGCAGCGGACGCCCACTATGGTTGCGTGCTTGGACACTTAATCAACAATTCGTATCGATTAGGAACCGAAGTGCCTTTCAACGCCAAGGCTGGACGTTTTGGCGACAATGCGGATGCCGCGGAGCACTTTGGACGCTTGCATGCGATCATGGCGGATGGGGTGGGGGTTCCCGTAGATGGTTCTAAGTACGTCGTTGGACCTTGGTTAACGTTCGATCCAACCACAGAAAGGCACACCGGCGACCATGCCGAAGCCGCCAATGCACTGCTGAAGGACGAAAACCGAGCGGGGTTCGAGATTCCATCAATGGCGAAAGTTTAATCCAAAGGTGGCAGAGATTTGCTTGCGGTGGGAGAGCTGGACAGGTTGGGATATAATCCAACGTAACCGAACACGGTTAAGCACCCGCTTCCCGCCCGCAGATTGCGAAAGCCCCCAATGGAAAAAGTGGATTTTGAACATCGGACGCGTCTCGTCTTTGGCTCTGGCGAGATCGCTCGCCTAGGTGCAATCGCCCGCGAACTCGGTGGCCGTCGTGCGCTTGTGGTAAGTGACCCGGGGGTCGTCACGGCGGGGCATTTTGGTCGCGGAGTCGCAGCTCTGGAAGCGGCTGGTTTAGAAGTTGCCGCTTTTCATGGCGTAAAAGAGAATCCATCCACTGCGGAAGTTGCCGCCGGACTCGAAGTCGCACGCCAGTTCCAACCCGACCTGCTGATCGGATTGGGTGGCGGAAGTTCGATGGACTGCGCCAAAGGTATCAACTTCCTCTACAGTTGCGGTGGTCGCATGGAGGACTATTGGGGTGTTGGCAAAGCGACTGCAGATATGCTGCCCATGATCGCTGTTCCTACAACCGCTGGCACTGGCAGTGAAGCGCAATCATTTGCACTGATCAGTCAAGTCGACACGCATACCAAGATGGCTTGTGGTGACCGACGCGCCGCCTGTCGCGTTGCGTTGCTCGACCCCGAGTTAACTGTGACTCAGCCGCCGCGCGTTACTGCCCTAACAGGCGTCGATGCTATTTCGCATGCACTCGAGTCCTACGTTACTCTTCGTCGCAACCCGCTGAGCATCTGTTACAGTCGTCAAGCCTGGCAGTTGCTCAGCCATGGCTTTCCTGCCGTGCTCGATAATCCGACCGATCTCGAAGCTCGGGGGCAGGTCCAGCTAGGTGCTTTCTTCGCCGGATTAGCGATTGAAACAAGTATGCTCGGCGCGGCGCACGCGCTTGCCAACCCACTGACGGCACAGTTCAATGTAACTCATGGACAAGCGGTTGGTTTGATGCTGCCCCATGTGGTGCGATTCAATGCATCGCGTTCGTCAGCTGTCCACAGTTGGTACACGGAGCTGTGGCGCGATGTGGCTCACTCGAGTTTGGGCAAGTCAGTCGCTCAGCGCGATCCGATCGACTCATTAGCCATCTATGTGCAAAACCTCGCATCCCGCGCGGGGTTACATACGGAGCTCGCGAGTTGCGGGGTGACGGCCAAAGATGTGTCTAAGTTGGCGGTAGACGCAACCAAGCAATGGACGGGCAATTTCAACCCGTGTCCGTTGCAAGAAGGCGATTTTCGGCAATTGTACATTGAAGCCCTTGGTAATCCTTAAAACCGGAGAGTTCACCAATGCCCAGAAACATTGCGCCCAGAAACATAGCGCCCAGAAAAATAGTGCCCAACGTAGTTTTGCGTGGAAACAATGTTATGCGGACTATAACCGGCCTTATTTCCGGTGCCCTGTGCGCGGCTACATGCATGGTACCTCTGTTTGCGGACAGCTGGCCGTTTGGTCGCGGCGACTCCGCTGGAACCGGCGCGACCAAAGTCGAATTGCCAGAAAAGCTCGGCCTGATGTGGGAGCTAAAGCTCGGTGGAATCGGATTCGAATCGACACCCATTATCGCTGACAACACCATTTTCATCGGCGATCCCGATGGCCGATTCTTCGCGATCGATGCGACCACTGGGCAAGAGAAATGGCGCAAGGAATACGAAACGGGCTTCGTCGCTTCGGCGGCCTATATCGACAGCATGATCTACATCGGCGACTACGATGGTGTGCTGCGAGCGATGGAGGCGGCAACGGGCAAAGAGGTTTGGACTTTCAAAGCTGAGATGCAAATCGATGCCAGCCCAACCGCTTATGGCGACAATCTTCTTGTAACCTCCGAAGACGGAACACTGTATTGCGTGAAACGCGCCAACGGTGAATTGGTCTGGAAGTATGAGACCGGCGACCAGTTACGTTGCGGTGCTTCACTGGCCGGCGATCGGACTTATCTCGGCGGTTGCGACGGCAAACTGCACGTGGTCGATGTGACTCAAGGCAAAGCCATCGGCGAACCGATTCCCCTGGACGGACCAACCGGCAGTACTCCCAGCGTGGCGGGCAACAACGTGTTTGTACCCACGCATGGTGGAAAGCTGTTTGCATTCGATGCCGAGACCAGCAAAGAAGCTTGGCAGTTTTTTGACCCCAAATTGGCCCAAGAGTTTCAAAACAACGTTGCCACAGCGGACAATTTGGTTGTGGCCACCAGTCGCAACAAGCATGTCTTTGCAATCGATGCAACGACCGGCAAAGTTGTGTGGGATATCGTTCTTCGCAAACGCGCGGATGGCTCTCCAGTGATCGCTGGTGATAGTGTGGTTGTTGCCGCCGCCGATGGTCGATTGATTGTTCTGGACCTCAAGACAGGCAACGAAAATTGGCTTTACGAAATCAAGGGTGGCTTTATCGGATCACCAGCCATCGCGGACGGCAAGATTGTGGTCGCTTCCGACAAAGGGACCGTGTTTTGCTTCGGCGCGGATTTGCGTTAGACTGGACCTACAAGCCCTGAACGTTTTCCGCCAACCCAAAAACACCAAGCAAAGACCCATGGCAGAAGCAACAAAAACCGAGGTTGGCAGTTATTTCATCTCCAACTATCCACCGTTTTCTCAGTGGAAAGCGGAGAATTTGCCACAAATCGAAGCCGCGCTGAACCAACCACCGCGCGTGCAAGCGGATGGAACTCCTACTCCGCTCGGTTTGTATCTACACATCCCTTTTTGCCGTAAGCGTTGCAAGTTTTGCTACTTCAAAGTCTTTACGAACGTCAACGCCGATGAGATTGAGCGTTACGTTCAGGCGCTTTGTCGCGAAATCGAATTGGTTAGCGAACTGCCGGTGATGGGCGAGCGCCCATTCCGCTTTGTGTATTTCGGTGGAGGCACGCCGAGCTTTCTCTCACCGAAGCAACTGACCAGTCTGGTCGATCGGCTCCGCGCGAGCATCAGCTGGGATAAAGCGGAGGAAGTCACGTTCGAATGCGAGCCCGGTACACTCAGCGAAACGAAGGTCAAAACTCTCCGTGAACTTGGTGTCACTCGACTGAGTCTGGGCGTTGAGAACTTTAGCGATGCTATTCTGGAAGAGAACGGTCGAGCTCACTTGTCGAAAGAGGTTCACCGCGCGTGGCAATGGATCGTCGATGCTAACTTCCATAACGTTAACATCGACTTGATTTCCGGTATGGTCGGCGAGACGTGGGATAACTGGAAAGAGAACGTTACGAAGACGCTGGAGCTCTCACCGGAAAGCATTACGATTTACCAGATGGAGTTGCCCTTTAACACGGTGTATTCCAAAGGTATTCTCAATGAACAGCAAGAATCGCCGGTTGCCGATTGGCAGACCAAACGCGATTGGGTTCAGTACGCCTTCGAGGCGTTCGCTGCCGCTGGATACGCACAAAGCAGCGCGTACACCATGATCAAGGATCCCAAGAAAGTCAGCTTCAGTTATCGCGACAACCTTTGGAAAGGCTCGGACTTACTGGCTACCGGTATTGCATCCTTTGGGCATGTGAGTGGAGTGCATTATCAAAACCTGCCCGAATGGCCGCAGTACCTCGGCGCGCTCGAAGCTGGCAAGTTGCCACTCGGCCGGGCCTTCACACCGACCCAACATCAGTCGATGGTTCGCGAATTAATCCTGTTGTTAAAGCGTGGTTACCTCGACATCGATTACTTCCAGAACAAGTTTGGGGTAAACGTGTGGGACGAGTACCAAGAGATTTGGCAACAGTACATCGAAGACGGCTACGCAGTGCATGATGGGAACCGCATCGAATTGACCATGCAGGGGCTGCTTCGGGCCGACGGATTGCTGCCTCCGTTCTTTGAACCGGAGCATCGTGGGGTTCGCTACACATGACCGCAGAACTAGTGTTCATGATGGGTAGTTTTGAAGCTCGCTTTCCAACCGATCGACTTTACGCCAAGAACCACATGTGGGCTGAGCAGCGCGAGCCATCGGTGTATCGCTGTGGGCTGACGGCCTATGCGGTTCGCTTGCTTCAAGATGTGTACTTTTTGGATCTTGTTGTAGAAGCGGACATGCCCGTGAAACTGCGGCAAGAAATTGGTTCCATCGAGAGCAAAAAAGCCGAGAGCAGTCTGTACAGTCCGCTTGCAGGGACGATTACCTGCGTTAATGATCAATTGCTGCAAGATCCGACCTCGATCAATTTGGATAAATACGGCGCGGGCTGGTTCTTTGAAGTGAAAAGTGACGACGCAACACTGCTGAGTCCAACGGAATACATCGAGCATCTGAAGGCCGCTTGGGAGGTTGCCCAGCGGACAATTAAGGGACAAGCCAATGCTGAATAGCGAATTGACGATTGTGATCTCACAAGGGCAGAGCCGAAGTCCCGATAAACGTGACTTGGAGCAAGCGATCGCCGATGGCGCCGCACAGCTGAACGGTGTGCGCGTGCTCAAAGTTCCTCACCTCTACGATTTGCCCAAAGATAGTGAAACTTACAAAACCCTGCGAGCCTTAGAGGGTGACTTGATTGTCTTGTCCTGGTTGTTTGATCGAGCCACCCACTGGACGCTTGACCGACAGGGCGTGCGTGGCCAAGTTGGTGAGGTACTACTCAAGCAAGAGCATGATGACGAGGAAGAGGAATCGGCCGAACCCGAAGATTTAGAGCGAGTTACCGATAGCCAACCGCGTTCGAATCGCAAAATTTATTGCATCGATTTCCGCGCTAGCCAAAAGGCCACAGACTTCATCGAAGAATTCGAGCGAATCATCGCTGACCGACAATCCAATTGGTTAAAGGGCGAAGCCACCAGCGAACAGATGGCTCGTTTCGAGCAACCGACGAACAACACCTACGTCGGAGCACCATCGATTGGAACACCTGCCGTTCCAGCGGAATCTGCGATAAGTGTTTTGTTCGGTACAAATTCTGTGGCCACTATCGACGAGCATCCCGGTCGGCGTTGGTACCCAGTGATCGATTTCAGTCGATGCACAAATTGCATGGAGTGCATCGATTTTTGTTTGTTTGGGGTCTATGGCGTCGATACGGTAGAAACGATCGTTGTCGAGCAACCGGATAATTGTCGAAAGGGTTGCCCGGCCTGCAGTCGTGTTTGTCCACAGAATGCGATCATCTTTCCGCAGCATAAAACGCCCGCGATCGCCGGGGCTCCAGTTGATACCGGTGGCATGAAGATCGATTTATCCAAGTTATTCGGTGCACCCGATGAGGGCGAAGACGCCATCGCAGTCGCAGCTCGCGAGCGGGACGAGCAACTGATCCTGGCCGGCCGTCAGGCAGTTGGGCTTTCCGAGGGCATTAGTGATCGCTTGGCCAAGCAATCTGAGGCATCCAAGAAACATGACGAGTTGGACGACTTGATCGACCAGCTCGACTCGTTGGACCTGTAAACGCTGTGAGGACGCAAATCGACTATCTCAGCAGCCTGCAAGTGATTAACCCAGTGCTGCGATTAACTCTTGGGCCAGTTGCTCTACTCCGGCGAGGGCCAGTTCAGGGTCGGCAACTTCGGCAAATCGGCGAACGATGGCTGAGCCGACGATCAACCCATCGGCGACTGGGGCCAGCAGCTTCACATGCTCGGGGCGGCTGATGCCGAAGCCGATGCAGATTGGAATCTCAACCCGTTCTCGCAGCCAAGAGACTTTTTCAAGCAAACCCGGTGGCAGTTCATTGCGTTCACCGGTGATGCCTGTAATCGAAACGAAGTACACAAACCCGCTCGACAGCTCCGCGATTCGCAGCATACGCTCTGGGGTGGTGGTTGGGGTGACCAAGTGAATTAAGCTGAAGTCTTCGCGCCGACAGATTTTTCGTAAATCGTCAGCTTCTTCAGCCAACAGGTCGGGCACGATGGCGCCTGAGAAACCTGCGGCACGCGCGTCCGCCACATAGCGCTCCATCCCCATACGGTGAATCACTGCATAGCTGACCATTGACACGAGGGGCATCTGTAGTCTTGGGGTCACTTCGCGGACTGTGTCGAAGATATCCTTCAGTTTGATACCGGCGTTCAGGGCACGGGTGTAGGAAGCTTGGATTACAGGTCCATCTGCAATTGGGTCGCTATAGGGAATTCCAACTTCAGCGATCGCACTTCCGCATGCAGACAGTTTTTCGAGCAACCGCGCGGTCATCGGCAATGAGGGATCGCCTGCCGTTACGAATGGCAAGAACGCTTTCTTGCCGGTGCTGCGAAGTTGTTTAAATCGATCATCGATAGCGGACATGAGGTGAGGTTTCTAGGTCTAAGTGGCATAAGCTTGGGGGCTAGTATTCTAATCCGCGAAGGCGAGCGATTTCGGCAGCATCCTTATCGCCGCGGCCGCTTAGGCAGACCAAGACAATCTTGTCTCGACTCAGCGTGGCGGCGACTTCCATGGCTTTGGAGATACCATGCGAGGATTCGAGAGCGGGCAGGATACCCTCCATTTTCGCAACTTTGTCGAATGTCTCGAGGGCAGCACCATCGCGGCAGTAGCTGTATTCGACGCGACCATTGTCTTTCCAGTAACTATGTTCTGGACCAACGCCGGGGTAATCCAAACCTGCCGAAATCGAATGTACGGGAGACGTTTGACCATCTTCGTCTTGCATCACATAGCTATAACTGCCGTGCAGCACACCGGGCATGCCAAACGACAGGGGCGAAGCGTGTTCGCCAGCTTTGCTGGACAGTCCACCCGCTTCGACACCGATCAACTTGACCTCGTCATCATCGACAAACGGGTAGAACATACCGGCTGCATTGGATCCGCCGCCAACGCATGCGATGACCGTGTCGGGCAAACGATTGAAGACCTCTAGGCTTTGCTGTCGAGCTTCGCGGCCGATCACGGATTGAAAATCGCGGACCATCATCGGAAATGGATGGGGGCCGATGACCGAACCAATGATGTAGTGGGTTGTTTCAACCGAAGACATCCAGTCTCGCATGGCTTCGTTTACGGCGTCGCGCAGCGTTTGCGAACCGCTGGTGACGGGCCGTACTTCCGTGCCCATCAGTCGCATGCTGAAGACGTTGGGGCGTTGGCGTCGCACATCTTCGGCACCCATATAGACCACGCAGGGCAGTCCAAAGTGGGCACAAGCGGTCGCGCTGGCGACGCCATGCTGTCCAGCGCCCGTCTCGGCGATCACCCGCTTCTTGCCCATTCGCAATGTCAGCAACGCTTGGCCGAGTGTGTTATTGATCTTGTGTGCACCGGTATGATTTAGGTCTTCACGCTTGAACCAAATCTGTGCGCCACCGGCGAGGTCGCTTAAGCGTTTGGCGTGGTACAAAGGCGAAGGGCGACCCACAAAAGTCTTCAGCAGATGATCCAACTCCGCCTTGAATTTTGGGTCCTTTTGAGCTGATGCGTATTCGGCTTCCAGTTCAACGAGTGCCCGCGTCAGTGTTTCGGGTACAAAGCGACCACCGAATTCGCCGAAGCGACCGCGTTGGTCAGGTACTTGGCTGAGCGTCTTGTCTGCAACAGTCATATCTCGTTCATTCAGTGAGGTGTTTATCTAACCCTGCAGCCACGTTGGCAGTTTGCCGGCTGGTGGCAATTGGATCGGCTGCACACGGCTGATGCCACGCAGTGCCAACAGTTCTTGCAGAGACGCTACGGTGGGCTGGCTATCGAGGTTGAGAACACCGATCGCGTCACCGCCTTGTTGTGTACCACTTCGCCCGACAGCCATCTGAGCAATGTTGACTTGGTGTTTTCCAAATACGGTTCCGACGTGGCCAATGATCCCAGGCATATCAGTATGGGTGAAGATCAAGAGGTTACCATCGATGTAAGCCTCCAACCGGTAATCATCTAGCATAACTAGTCGTGGCATGTTGTGGCCAAAAACGGTTCCCGATGCCTTAACGGTTCGTTCGCCGCCGCGCACTTCTGCGGTGATAGTTGAGGAAAATGCACCTTTTTCATGGCTGCGAACTTCCTTCAACTCGATACCGCGTTCGAGCAGCAGCATTTCAGCATTGATAATGTTCACGTCTTCCATCGCGCGTTCGAGCAGGCCGACGCAAAAGGCGTTGGTTAGCAACTTGACTTCGCGATCCGCCACTTCGCCACGATACGTTAGGGTACAACCCGAGACCGATCCGCCATGCCATTGACTGAGCATCAAGCCCATACGATGCGCGACGTCGAGGTAGCTGCGGAGAGCGTCGAGGGTTTTGGGATCGATGGATGCGACGTTCACCGCATGCCGAATTTCGCCAGTCTTGAAGAAATTGATCAGCAGTTGGATACCTTCGACAGCAACCTGAGTTTGAGCCTCCTCAGTGCTGGCGCCCAAATGCGGCGTGCACACAACGTTGGGCATACCGAACAGCGGGCTGTTGGAGCAGGGTTCTTCCTCGAACACATCCAGCGCCACACCACCAATCTTGCCGCTCTTCAAGCCCTCGACCAAGGCAGCCTCTTCATAAATACCGCCGCGCGCACAGTTAATTAACCGAACCCCGGGCTTTAGAATGTCCAGTTCCTTCATCCCCACCAAGTATTTGGTTTCGGTTGTTAAGGGGGTATGCACCGTCAAGTAATCTACTTTGGGCAGCATCTCGGCCACGGTCTCCGCCCGCAAAATCCCGAGCTTAGTCGCTTGTTCCGGAGCCAAAAATGGATCGAAGGCGATCACTCGCATGCCGAACGCCAGCGCTCGCATCGCCACTTCTCGACCGATGCGACCAAAGCCGACGACTCCCAGAGTTTTGTCAGCGACTTGCGTCCCCATATAGCTTTTGCGATCCCACTTGCCGTTGCACAAGCTCTGATAGGCGGGAGCAATTGAGCGCGAAAGTGCGAGCAGCAATGTGAAGGCGTGCTCGGCCGTTGAGAGCGTATTGCCGGCTGGAGTATTCATGACCACGATGCCTTGGCGGGTCGCAGCATCTTTGTCAATGTTGTCGGTTCCAACTCCTGCGCGAACCAAAGCCTTCAAACGCTTGTTGCCTTCAAGCGATTCGGCGGTGATCTTCACGCCGCTACGCAGGATCGCACCATCGAACTGACGGAGCGTATCACGCAGTTCGGTGCCCTTCAGTCCAATACACTCTTGATATTCAAAATCGGATTCTGTCTTCAGCAGAGCGATGCCTTCGTCGGCAATAGAATCCAAAACAGCGATACGAAACTTAGCCACAGTCGAACCTTCAATTCTTGAAACGTAGCAAAGGCATGCTCTGTCTTGATTGCAATCCAGTGAACAATAACAAGCAGGGCCTTTACTACAGAGATGCTAGGCATTCTTCTTTGCGAAATCTGTCATGTACTGAGCCAATGCTTGAACGCCTTCCAGCGGCATCGCATTGTAGATACTGGCGCGAATACCACCGACACTGCGATGTCCTTTAAGGTTATCCATGCCCTGGTCAGCTGCCCCAGCTAAGAACTGCTTTTCAGCTTGTTCGTTCGCGAAGCGGAAGGTGACGTTCATTAACGATCGATCAGACTTTTGCGCGTGCCCGATGTAAAACTCTGGGAACTGATCCAAAACGTCGTACAGCAGTTTGCATTTTTGCTGGTTGATTTTCAGCATGTTGTCCAGGCCGCCGATGGTTTCTTCCAGCCATTCCGCGACCAAGCCAAGTGCATAGACCGCAAACGTGGGAGGTGTGTTCCACATCGAGTCGTTTTCAGAGTGATTCTTGAAGCTCAAATAACCTGGCAGGTCTTTGGCAGAGCGTTCCAATAACTCGCGCTTGATAACCACTACCGTCACGCCTGCTGGACCAGCATTCTTTTGAGCGCAAGCATACATCAGACCATAGCGGTTGATGTTGTAAGGACGATACATGAAGTCGCTTGAAGAGTCGCAAACCAGCGGAGCCGAACCGGTATCGAGGTCCGAAGGAAATTGAACACCTTGGATCGTCTCGTTGCTGGTGATGTGAACGTAAGAAGCATCGGGCTTGATCGTCAGTTCGTTGGCTTTGGGCAAGCGATCGTAGTTGGTGGCTTTCGAGTCGTAGATAACTTCGACTGGGCCTTCTTTTTTGGCTTCATCGAGAGCCGATTTGCCCCAGGTTCCGGTAATCACATACTGAGCGGCTTGCGTCCGGCCCTTCAGCAGATTGATTGGGATCATCGAGAACTGCAGTCGAGCCCCACCTTGGAGGAACAGAATATCGTAGCTTTCATCGACGCCGAGCAGACGTGCGAGGCGAGCTTTGGCCCCCTCTTGAATGTCAATGAATTGCTGGCTGCGGTGGGAAATCTCTAGAATCGAAGCCCCAGCGCCTGGCAAGCACAGCATTTCTTCCTGAATGCGCTGCAGGACTGGGACCGGCATGACCGCGGGCCCCGCCGAGAAGTTGTAAATTCGCTCTTGAGTGACCTGGGATGCCATGAGCGTGTATTCCTGCCGATAAAGTCAATTCTTGGGGTTGGTGAAAAGGCCCATTCTACGAATGAAGTTCGTACTGCGGAAGAACCAACGCAATGGCCGGGCCGCGCCTGCCCGTGGGTCGCTTCTGCCGTGCCGCATCTAGGTGGGTCGCATCTAGGTGGGTCGCTTCTGCCGGATGCGACCGAACGACCGCTGGAGGCACCTGCTCGCTTCTGCCCGGATCCACCGCTCTGTTGGATACTACCTGTGGTTGCCAAATGCAGGCCGCGTGCGCACCAACCCTCAATATCGCGAAGGCTGATTTGGGTTCGGGTTCTGCACTGTCCAACCACCATTGGGGGGTGCGCCAGGTTGTCCCATGGTCGACATCGTGTTTTGGGCCATCTTCACATTGAGAGACGCAACGCGTTGGTAGAGTTCGGGTTGCAAGCTATTGATTGCTAAACTTTGGTTGTAATTCTGCAAAGCTTGATTCAAATCTCCTGAGGCTTCACGCATTTGCCCCCGCGCCGTCCAAGCTCGATGGTCATTAGGGTTGATTGCAAGCGCTTCATCCAGATACTGTTCAGCCACTTTGGCTTGCCCGAATTCTTGATGCAGGCGGCTGAGTTCGATGCGAGCGTCCGCTAGTTGCGGGTTCTTGGCGGCCCAATTCTTGAGTAGCTTCATCGCTAACTCGGGGCGCCCAGACTCGGCCAGCAAAACAGCCAGCCCTCGATGGCAGTCCACGTGATTGGGCTGGAGATCCAAGCATTGGTTGTACAGCGATTCGGCTTGGGTGATCAGTTCATTGTCTTTTTTGGCAACTCCGAGTTTGTGATAAGTCGACGCGAGGTTGTAATAGGTGTCGGGATTTGACGGATCGGAAACCTGAGCGGTCTGAAATTGCTGCAGGGCTTCGGCGTAGCGGCCTTGCTGATAAAGTCGGACGCCTAACGTGTTTTGCCCCATGCTCGTCATGCGGCATCCGCTGGCTGAAAAGACACAAAGCATGAGGCCGAAGAGGTTTATCGCTAGTTTCGTCGAGCCTTGCATGCCACAGTTCCTCCAGTTGATCCGAGTTAGTTGATCGATTCGGATTAGTCGAAAACCGAGCAAGCAGTTGAAGGGTCGAAGTTGGTTGTGAGCTCAACTTGAGAAAATCTGCCGGTTTAGGTGCGACTTTAGTAAAAAAGTCAGCGCGGACTCAATAGGAATCGGCTGCTAGCAATCCCGCAACGTTGAGGTAATTCTGCAGCGCATTTTCGCGATCGAGATGGATTCCGCTACTCAAGCTCTCTGGTTTGGCCTCGTCATGTCACCGGGCCGTGGATGCGAGTGTCCGCTTGACGACCGCTTGGCCACCGCTTAACCACCGCTTGGCAGCGGTGGCTACGGAAAGCAACAGCCAGCATTTTGAATTCGTTTAGAAGTCGTTTAGAAATTCAAGTACTGCGACAGGACTCAGCCGTTACTCAACTGAAATGGGATTGCCCGCAAGGATTTCGGCGATGTGCATTGTCCGCAAAGGGATCTTGCGCCTGCGGACAATGCCTTCCATGTGCATCAAGCAGCTGGCGTCGGTGGCGGTCATGACTTCAGCCCCGGCCGACACATGATCGGCAATACGATCGGCACCCATGAGAACGGAGACTGCCTCTTCAGCCACCGCGAATGTTCCACCAAATCCACAGCATTCATCACCCCGCTTGAGTTCGACTAGCTCAAGGGCTTCCACCATATTGAGTAGCTTGCGGACTTTGCTCGGTTGGCTGCGCATCAGCTCCGAGCAAGCATCGAGGCGCAATTCTCTCAGGCCATGGCAACTGCTGTGCAGTCCTACGCGATGTGGAAATCGAACAGGCATGCTCTCGACATTCAAGACATCGACCAGGAATTCACACAGTTCCCAAGTGTGGGTCTTCAACCGCTCGTAACGCGCGTCGGACTGGAAATAGTTCTCGTAGTGGTTTCTGACCATCGACACGCAGCTGCCCGACGGGCAAACCACATGTTCATAATCACTGAAAATCTCCAGAAAGCGTTCCGCCAGCGGTCGCGTGTCGTCTAAGCAGCCCGTATTAGCCATCGGCTGGCCGCAACAAGTTTGCGCTTCTGGAAAGTCGACTTCGATGCCCAAGCGTTCCAGGATTTTGACAGTCGCCATACCAATCTGCGGATAGAACTGGTCAACGTAACAGGGGATGAAGAGGCCAACACGCATGGGAGGATTCGCTGGATGTAAGGAATAAGGAGTAAGGTGTAAGGGTTACTTGCGCAGTGTTGCGACCAAGGGCAGGTGATCGGACGCGATGGGCTCATTTAGCACTTCCACCGCATGTACTTTCCAGGGGCAGTCTTGCTGAAGCAAAATGTAGTCGATCTTAAGTGTCGGTTTCGCTACGGGAATTGTTGGCGTTAATTTAGTCGCGTCAACGTCTATCCATTTTTCGACGATGGTTTTCATTTCTGCGCTTTTTATGGTCGCGTTAAAGTCACCTGCCAGTATGGCTTGGCTTGGCCCGTTGCCGAACAGTCTTCGCAAGGTGTCGGTTTGTTTCGCACGATCGTTCTCGCCCGAGCTGTGATCAAGATGCGTGCAGACAAAGACAAATTTCTCACTTTCGCTTGGCTGCACGACGACTTCCAAGGCTACCCGCTGTTCGCGTTTGTTTCCCGACGGCAACTGCCACGTCTTATGCGCTATAACTGGCAACTTCGACAGTATTCCGACTCCATATTCGCCGCCGCCATAATCGATCGCTTTGCCGAAAAACGGCTTCATTCCTGTTAGTTCTGAGAGTCTTGCGAGTTGATCGACCTGTTGGGAACGGTTGGTGTTGCGATCGATTTCCTGGAGTGCAACCAAATCGCAATTCTGGCTGTTGATGATGGAGGCGATTCGTTCCAAATCAAGTTTTCCATCCGTTCCCTCGCCATGATGGATGTTGTAGGTCATCAGTCGCAGTTCGGTGGGTTCGGAAGCTGCTGCCAGACGCACTCCGATCAGTACCAGGGTCAAGCAAGCCAGCGATCTAGCCAGTTGGTGCAAGCGATGTCGGGTACGCATAGGGGAATCGTTCTAATTGGAAAAGTTTCAAGTGGGCTGGGACCATTTGTCTCAGCTTTGCTTGTGGGCGTCTAAGTCTACACTTCAATGGAGCTAGAGTTTGGGACCAGGGTCCTGGGATGCAATTCGCGGTGGCCTTTGGCGGGAAGTTGAACTGTAGGTGTCTTCAATGGCATGCGGTCCGCCTTTCTGTTCTCGTGTCGGTAAAAGAGTCGAGTTATTGCCAATCGGAAACGGTCGATCTGCGGAACCTAATGGCGGTTGACGCTTCTTAAAACAGGAAAACCTTGGCGTTGATATAGCAGAAACCGGGTCCTATACTTACGATACATAGCAACACAAGTTAATGATATCTTGGCACGAAGCCGATTACGCTGATTTTGGGGCGCATCGAACCGAGCGAGTTTGAGGCCATTTAGCGCGGCGGCGCGTAGATGCCCGCCAGGTGGGGAGAGTTGGGTTGAGTACCAAATCAAAAATGCTCTGGATCGGCAGCTCTGGTCAAACGACCATTCAGCAGACTCTCCAGAACAACATCGATATCGAATTCGTTCCGACTCCGCTTGAAGCGATTTCTCGACTGGCTCGCAATCAATATGGCGGTGTTTACCTCGACGGGCAGAGAGTCGATTCGGGCGAAGGCATCGTCCGTCTGTTGCAGAGCGAACGCATTCTCGACGGTATGCCCGATGGTGTGGCGCTTGTGAATGCGGACATGGTGGTGACGTGGGCCAACGGTCGCTTACGCAGCTGGTCTCCCTTGCCTGAGGTCCTCGGTCAAAACTTTTACGCGACGCTTGGCAACACCCAAATTATGGGACCGGATTTCTGTCCGTTCCACACCGCGCTTGCCACTGGTTCGCCAAGCAGCAGTACCCTGCAATCCGAAGACAATCGCTATTACCAAGTTCACGTGGCTCCGTTGACCGATGCCGCCACCGATCAAGCGGCTTTGGTGGCTACCGTTAGTGACATCACCGCTGAAATTTATCAGCAGCATAAGCTCGCGGCGATTCATCAAGCCGGGCAGCGCCTGACCGACTTGAAGCCCGACGAGATCTTCGCGATGGATACTCAGTCGCGTATTGATCTCCTGAAAGACAATATTCGTCACTACACTGCCGACTTGCTGAACGTGGAAATCGTCGAAGTCCGCTTGCTAGAGCAAAACAACAACTTGATTCCTTTGCTGAGTGTGGGCATCGATCAAGAAGCCGCCGACCGGCAGCTGTATGCGAGCCCCCAAGGCAACGGTGTGACTGGCTATGTGGCATCCACCGGACGCAGCTATCTTTGCGAAGATGCTAGCCAAGACCCGCTTTACCTAGAAGCTTTCAAAGGCGCCGCCAGTTCTCTGACGGTGCCTTTAATTTTGCATGACGCAGTCATCGGCACCATCAACGTCGAAAGCAACAAGGTTCGTGCCTTCACCACATCGGATATGCAGTTCCTTGAGATCTTTGCACGCGACGTGGCTGTATCGCTGAATACGCTCGAATTGCTTGTGGCTCAAAAGAACAACGCAGCCCAGCAAAGCTGCGAGGCGATCCATAGCGCGGTTGCTTTGCCCGTCGATCACATTCTCAATGATGCCGTCAGCATCATTGAAAAGTACATCGGCCATGATCCCGATGTTGTGGATCGACTACAGCGCATTCTCCAAAACGCGCGTGATATTCGCCGTGTCATCCAGCAGATAGGCCAGCGGATGGCGCCTGTGGAAGCTGTTCCAGCGGGCTGCACGCAGCAACTTCACAACAAGGTGCGCGGTAAGCGGATTTTAGTGGTCGACTCCGATGACTCAGTGCTGAACGACGCTCATGCTCTGCTCGAACGCTACGGCTGCATTGTCGAGACGGCCCATTATGGCGACGAAGCTGTTTCCATGTTCCGCGCCAGCCGCGTGAATGCGGCTTACGACGTGGTGATTTCCGCGATCAATCTGTCAGACTACAGCGGTTATCAATTGATGCTGCGTTTGCAAAAGATCGTTGAAGTAGTTCCGATGGTCCTGATGACTGGTTTCGGTTACGACCCGGGACACTCGATCGTGAAAGCTCGCCAAGCCGGTCTCCATCCCAAAGCGCTGCTCTACAAACCGTTCCGCTTGGCCCAGTTGCTGAGTGTTCTTGAAACCGTTATCGATGCCTACGACGCCGAACCCGTCTAGCGTCCGATGGCGGCTTCTCGTGGCTTGCCATTTCGCGACAATATAGCCCGGCTTCGCTGTACGATGATCTTGGGCTATTGGTTAATAAATGTCGCAAAACAACGAACTGAAGATTACTCGCATCGACGCTCGCCAAGGTGGGTTTGAAAGCGACCTGAATCGACTGCGCGAGCAATTGAGTCCCTCTGGCAACGTGGTTAGCCCCAAAGGCCGTGAGCTAACGCTGCGAGTTTTTGGCGAGCCGCTTTCGCCGGGGGCGGTGGTCGAACGGATCTGCTCGGCAGTTAAGTCCGAGGGCTTGGCGGCGCTGCTGAACTATTCAAGGCAGCTCGATGGCGCGGAACTGGGGGCAGAATTGCGGCTGCCGGAAGAGCAACTGCGAGCTGCGCATGCTGAGGCTGCTCCTCAGTTTCTGCAGTGCATTCGGCGGATTCGTGCAAACATCCTTGAGTTTCAGCAAGCGATTTTGCATTCCAGCATCACGACTCAGCCTCGACCTGGTGTTCGCTTGGATCAACGCTACGTACCGCTCAAACGAATTGGCGTGTGTGTGCCCGGTGGTGCGGCGGCTTATCCATCTACGGTATTGATGACCGTTGTTCCAGCACAGGCAGCGGGCGTTGAGCAGATTGCCGTTGTCGCACCACCCACCAAATTCGGTGCTTACAACCCTGATGTATTGGCAACTTGTTATGAACTTGGCGTCCGCGAGGTGTATCCGATCGGTGGCGCTCAAGCAGTCGCAGCCATGGCCTACGGGGTTGAGGGCTTGCCTGCCGTCGACAAGATCGTCGGGCCAGGCAGCCTGTTCGTGGCTCTGGCCAAAAAGTTGGTCTATGGCGACGTCGACATCGATTCGATCGCTGGGCCCAGCGAAGTGGTGGTGATCGCGGACGAAACCACCGATGCGGCTTTCACTGCCGCTGACATGTTGGCGCAAGCGGAGCATTCGCCCGGAGCGAGTTTGTTGGTAACGTGGAACGAGTCGTTGATCGATGCTGTCCAAGCTCAGTTGCAAGTCCAACTGCGTGAACTCAGCCGTGGCGATCTGAGTCTAGATAGCTTGAACGCATTCGGAGCATTTTTGCTGGTCCGTGATGCCGCGCAAGCCTGTGAAGTTACCGACTTGATTGCACCTGAGCATTTGCATATTGCTTGCCGCCATCCTCGCGAACTGAGCGACAAGATTCGCAATGCGGGAGCAACCTTTTTGGGACCCTACAGTCCTGTAGCGCTCGGAGACTACGCCGCTGGTCCATCGCATGTTTTGCCCACTGGCGGTACAGCTAGGTGGGCCGCTGGACTGTCGGCGAACTCATTCTTGCGAAGTGGCAGTGTAATCGAGTTCTCGCGTGAAGCACTTGCGGATATTTCAGCAGACATAAGTCAGTTGGCCAACAAAGAAGGGCTGACTGCCCACCGCCGAAGCGTTGAGATAAGATTAGAAGAAGTTTGAAGTTTGAAAGCCCTGCCCTTGTTCCCAGGCTCCGCCCTCGTTCCCAGGCAGAGCCTGGGAACCAGTACCTGCCCCCTAATCCCTGACCTGTGAAGCTGCAATGCCTGAAAACGATTCGCTTACTCGACTTTTTCGTCCCGAGATTCAGGCGATGCAACCGTATGTACCGGGTGAGCAACCTCAGGGTGGGAAATTCATCAAGCTGAATACGAACGAGAATCCGTATCCGCCATCACCTAAAGTTGCCGTGGCAATCCAAGAAGCGGCAACGGCGCGACTGGAACGTTATCCCGATCCGCTTGGTACTGCCTTTCGCATTCGTGCCGCCGAAGTGCTGGGGGTCGAACCGGATTGGATTCTGTGTGGTAATGGCAGCGACGACATTCTGACTATCGTCACGCGTGCCTTTGTCGGAACTGGCCAGCGTTTGCGTTTGCCCTACCCGAGCTACATTCTCTATCGCACTTTGGCTCAGTTGCAGGGTGCGGAATGGGAAGAGGTTCACTTCAAATCGGATTTCACACTTGATTCTGCATTCTCGAAGATGCATGCACAGCTGAAGTTGGTCTTTTTGCCCAACCCCAACAGCCCCAGCGGCACGGTGATCGCCCCTGATGTCATTGCATCGGTGGCTGAGCAACTCGATTGTCCGCTGTTGGTGGACGAAGCCTACGGCGATTTTGCGGAGTTCAATTGCATCGAATTGGTGAAGCAGAATCCACGCATCATGGTTTCGCGGACGTTGAGTAAGTCCTATGGTCTGGCAGGCCTTCGTTTTGGATTTTTGGTCGCACAGCCTGCCATGATCCAGATGCTTCGCAAGGTGAAAGACAGTTACAATTGCGACTCGCTCAGTTTGGCCGGCGCCACTGCCGCGATGGATGATCAGGCTTGGTTGCAGTCCAACCGCCAACGAATCCTGGCGACGCGTGAGTCGATGACTGTGCGTCTGCGCGAGATCGGCTTTGACGTCACCGATAGCCACGCGAACTTCGTTTGGTGTACACTTCGCGATCGACCTGTTCAGCCGCTCTATGAATCGCTCAAGCGAGACAAGGTGCTGGTGCGCTACATGAACTATGCGAACTGGGGCGATGGACTGAGGATCAGCGTCGGAACAGATGACCAAGCCGAAGCTTGTATCGAACTACTTAAAAGCTATTTGAAATAAGTGCATCCATGGCTACACGCACCGCTGAAATTAATCGACAAACGGCTGAGACGAAGATCTCGCTGAAGCTGAACTTGGATGGTACCGGTCAGTCGCAGATCAATACCGGAGTTGGCTTCCTAGATCACATGCTCACGTTGTTCACCAAGCATGGCTTGTTTGATCTTACGGTGACTTGTGATGGCGACACTCAAGTCGATGCGCATCACAGCACTGAAGATATCGGAATCTGCTTGGGGCAAGCGTTTGCAAAAGCGCTGGGTGACAAGCGTGGCATCACGCGTTACGGCCATGTTGTCTTGCCGATGGAGGAGACACTCGTCACCGTTGCGGTAGACTTGAGCGGCAGGAACTACGTGGTCTTCAATTCACCCATACCAGCGCAGAAGATCGGTGAGTTTGATAGCGAGTTGGTCGAGGACTTTTGGTACTCGTTCGCCAGCAACGCCTTGTGCAATTACCATGTTGTGTTGCATTATGGTCGCAATAGCCATCACATCGCCGAAGCGATTTTTAAGGCCAGTGCGCGAGCACTGCGAATGGCGGTCACAGTCGATCCTCGGCAGTTGGATGTCCCGAGCACAAAAGGCCTGCTGTGAGCAAACTATGGAGTCGAGTTCTTTCCTACGGATGGTTGCTTTCCATGTGCTATCGGCTTTGGGGACCTTCATCGTTGGGCTGATCTGCATGCTTCTGATTGCAGTCGATGATGACATGCAGATATCGGCGGCCATCGGGCTGGGGTTTGGGCAGATCAGCATGCTGGCTATCTGGTGCGTAACAGGAGTTTCTCGAACGCGGTTTGGGGCCTCACTGGTCGCCGTCTTGGCTTGTTTCATCACCATGGTTCTGTGGGTTGCAATCCTTGGAAATTTCGTTGATGGGGCGTTCTTTTTATCGTTAGCAATATTCTCCGTTGTCTATTTCTTTGCGATAGCCGCAGCACTAGTGTTCATACGAAAGACCCGCAGGATTTCAGTGGAGCGTTTGACAAGCACTCAAGCAGCGGAGCACTATTCCGGACAGTATGGCATTCGCGACATTATGATCGTGATGTCGATTGTGGCTGTTGGTATCGCAGTCATTAAGTTTTTTACCGCGTACAAGTTTTCAAGCGACATGCTACTGATGTTCGCCATCTTTGCCTTAATTTCGGCTTCATTCTTCCTGATGAGTTGGCCGATTGTCGTGACCTGCTTAAATGAACGCTGGAAAGTATTGGCAATTTTCTCCTCACTGTTGGTCCTTACTTTAGGTCTGCTGCAGCCACCGATCTTTAGATCAATTCTAGGCCCTGGTGGGAGTTTTGGATTTTTCTTTTTCTTGGATATCCCGTTTGTATTTGCGATTGCTCTGCATTCCCTAATTGCAAGGATGTTCGGCTACCGACTGAGGACGTTGAGTACCGCTTGAAAGGTCGGTGTTACCTGCCCATCGCCAATCCCTTTAGGGTGTGCCGCCTAGTTGCTAGGGTGGACTCAAGTCGCCTACACACGAATGATTCCTGTCACAACTTGCCACAGTGGGGCACTGTTCATCGCTTCTTAGTCGCGATGAGCAAATTTCTGATTATTCCTGGAATTTCATTGTGTTCTTATCAACCACAAAATAAAGTGGCTTCATCTCGCCACACACGCGAATCCCTCCAGGAAGATTCATCATTGAGTAGGTTGCTCGGAAAGAACGTGGTTTATGTCTCGCTTGTTGCAAGTTTTTTCACTATGCCTAATCTTGTCAGCATGCACGACCACTTACGCTGGCGTAATCACGAAATCCTACGGGTTCACAAGGATTTCAAGTAATGCTACAGAAAACGTAGCCAACCAATTTGTGGTTGAAGTGAGCGGCGACGACTCAACTAACTTTGCGCAATTCAAGTTTTCAAACTCAGCCATAACTCAAAGTAGCATTACAGATATTTATTTCCAGGACGGAACCCTATTGGGAATATCAAGTATCACTTACTCTTCTGGCGTTAGCTTCGCAAGGGATGCTAAACCTGGCGATTTGCCGGGCGGAAATGAGTTGACTCCGGACTTTGTAACCACTGCAGGATTCTCGCTCGATTCCGATAAACCTATCATGCACAGCGGTGTAAATGCGGCATCGGAATGGGTTACGGTCGGATTCACATTGCTAAGTGGTAAAACAATTCATGATACTATTTCAGCCTTGGATTTGGTTCACTCCAGTGGAGCGGCTTCCATCTGGAATAATGATGGGTCCTACATCCAGCAAAATGTAACTGGTTTGCGCATCGGGATTCATGTTCAATCAATTGGAGCGAGATCAGAGTCAGACTCGTTTGTTAACGGCCCAGTATTTAGCGCGACTACTCTGCAGCAAGTGCCAGAGCCGAACGCGATGGTGATCTTTGGATGCTTATCATTGATCGCAGTCGCATTTCGCCGGGGTCGAGGTAAGCAGCCTGACTGAAGAGTGAACGGTGCACACCCTAATCGATGTTCAAGCGAACAACGAGGGCGTTGGTCTCACACAACATGTAATCGCTACAATCATACTTCGGAATGACCATTTTCCGCCAGCAATTAAACGTGTGGTACACTTCACAAAGTTACAGCGTTTGGGTGTCGATGGAAAAAGCACGATGGATGATTTTACAATTAAAGCAGCGAGCGCGGTCAAACAATCGCAAGTTGAGAACCAAGTCAACTTGGCAGTGGCTGGTAAGGCACTTCAAGCGCAGAAGCAACAAGGTGACGCCGTCATCCAACTAATCGACCAAGCCTTGCAAATCCAGGAACAACTCGCCGACGGCTATATCGACGTGCAGATCTAATGCCTTTTAGGCTCTCGCTAACCCGCGGTTGATGTCGCCCCAATACCACGAGCTTTTCATTTTGCCAGCAAGCGCATTGCTGACGCGACTCCCAGGGTGACCTCCGTCATACGCTCGTAATCCAACGTTTCTGGAGTGTCCATAGCTCGATGGTAATGGGGATTTCTGAGAAAGCTTGTGTCCGTAAGCATCAAAGCTCGATAGCCCTGATCCCAAAATGAACTGTTGTCGCTCATCCGAATCTCGTTGATCTTCTCTGGCAAGCAGATCGAAAAAAGTGGCATCGATCGAGCGCCTCGTTTAAAGCCGCGACGAAAGTTCCAGCAAAGTTTCCAGGAGGGCATGTTTCCGACGGCAGCCAAGAAGTCTCCCCGATGCGGAAAGAAGCGATGGAGCCACTTGGGAATTAGCGGTGGTATCGCCTGCGAATTGGCCGCTGTGTTGTAGTAGCCGACCATTTCCAAGCAGAGCATGCCTTGAATCTTGTCACCGCGCAATCGGGACTGGCGCGCGTGATATTGGCTGCCCATCGAGCCAACGTTGAAATACGGCGGCTCCTCGCAAGCAAATGCCACGTAGCGAATCGTGCGTTGGTTAGGCTGTTCGCGCAGTAGGCGACTGACTTCCAACAGGACTGCCACCGCAGATGCGTTGTCGTCTGCGCCAGGCGTTGAAAAAACCGTATCGTAGTGAGCTCCAAGCAAGATGATTTCATCAGCTCGTTTGCTGCCGGTTTGTTCGACGACTAGGTTGGTGGCCTCATCGCCTAACGCATCGTAGCACTCGCGAGAACTCTCGTAGCCCATGTCAGCCCATTGGCCCTCGATGTAACCAATCGTAGCAATGATGGTCTTGGGCTTCTTGAGGTAACGTGGACCGATTAAACCCGCCAGGCGATCGACGTGGAGCCGCAAGTTCGATTCGATCTGGCCTTTATCTGGTTTCATAAACAGGAGTCCGAATCACGTTCATGTTCACTGTGCGAGTTTGTCCCAAGCGTTGCTGTAACCATCGAGACAATTGTGCGATACTCTAGAGTACCCCAACGTAGGGTTCTTGCTAAGATAGGTGGAGATGTGGTTTGCGTTGAGCGCCAATAGGTTCGATCTAGGGTGATGAACATGCCGATGCACGACTGGTCACGCGTCCAAGCTGGTATCTACCATAATTTCCACTATCGCTGGATTGCCGCCATCATGGATCGCCTAAACGCTGGTCTACTACCCAGTGGTATGATCGCGATGGCGGAGCAGATCATCGGAGGCCCTGAACCCGATGTGGTGACACTCCAGCAAAACGACGTTGTGTTTTCGGCAAACGTTGGTGACGCAGCTACGATGACAGAGGCTCCGCCGAAACCGAAAACGGAATTTGTGATCCCTGTCGCCGTCGAACGCTATGCCGCTAAAGCCAATCGAGTTGTTGTGCGCCACTCGCTGGGTAAAGTGGTTGCGGTTGTAGAATTGGTTTCGCCCGGCAACAAGGACTCACGCCATGCCTTGCGTTCCTTCGTTGAGAAGACAGTGGAACTGCTGTACGCAAATATCAATCTGCTGGTCATCGACCCTTTCCCACCAAGCCCGCGCGATCCTCAAGGCATTCACAAAGCCATCTGGGATGAGATTACCGACGAGCCGTTTGAGTTGCCTGAAGGTCGCAAGTTAACCCTGGCGGCCTATCAGGCGTCGCCAATTAAAACCGCTTTTGTAGAACCGTTTGCCGTGGGCAGTACCATGCCTGATATGCCACTGTTCTTGCACAACGATTTCTACATCAATGTTCCTTTGGAAGCGACCTACATGGACACCTGGGCCGTATTGCCACAGGTGCTACGTGACCTCGTACTGTAATGCACTTGAACCTTACATAGACGCTGAACGGTGCTGAACCTTCAGCAGTTACACGTCCAAGTTACGGACTTCCAACGCATGTTTCTCGATGAACTGCCGCCGAGGTTCGACTTTATCGCCCATCAGCACGCGGAACATCTCGTCCGCCGCGCCAGCGTCGACCAATGAGACTTGCAGCAGGGTGCGGTTCGCGCGATCGAGCGTTGTTTCCCGAAGTTCTTCGGGGTTCATTTCACCCAACCCCTTGAAGCGGGTCACCTGCATGCCTTTCTCACCTGCGGAACGAATGGTCGGCAGCAGCACGCGAAGGTCATCCATACCGGAACGATTGTCTTCACGGTTCACATGGAATTTCGACTCGGTCTTGCCTGTGCGCTCCTGCGGTATCAAGTCTTGAATCGTGAACCCGTGTTTGGCGAGTTCCTTGAGGGCCGTGTTAATCGTCTTGACTTCATGCATCTCAACAAAGTGAGCTTGCAGCGGTGCGTTGCTTGCATCGGTTGTGTTGGGTGCGCTCTCAGGTGTTGGGCCTTCATCGGAAACTGGCGACATCGAAACGCGAGCTTCTAACGACAGGCCTTCCTTGGTAGCGAAGTCATCCATGTCTTTTCGCGTTTGGAAGAAGTGCGCGTCGTTGCCAACTTTTAATAGGAACTCGGGCACACGCAGTGTCTTTTCGTCGATGCGTTTGGCATGTTCCTTGAGACCCACACCACGGCGTTCCAGAGCCAGAAGAGCATCTTCCATGGTTGCCAGCGTTTCTGCCAAGTGCCGCATATCCGCGCCTTCGATACGGCGTCCATCGTCAGTCTCAAGCCAGCAGTCGGCCAAGCCGCGTTCCAGCAACTGGGTCTTCATCTCGACTTCAGACTGCACATAGTACCGCTCCTTCTTACCACGCACGACGCGGAACAAAGGCGGTTGAGCCAAGTAGACATGCCCACCAGCTACCAATTGGTACATCTGTCGATAGAAGAAGCATAACAGCAAGGTTCGAATGTGCGAACCGTCGACGTCGGCGTCAGTCATGATGATGACTTTGTTGTAACGACGCTTGCCAATTTCTTGATCCGCCCCAATACCGCTGCCGATGGCTTGGATCATGCTTTGGACTTCCTCGTTAGCCAGCACTTTATCTTCGCGGCTCTTGTACGCGTTGATGATCTTACCGCGGAGAGGCAAGATGGCTTGGAAATCGCGGAAGCGTCCACCTTCGGCGCTACCACCCGCGGAATCACCTTCCACTAGGTACAGTTCGCATTCTTCCATCTTGTTGCTGATGCAGTCACGCAATTTGCCTGGCAGGCCGCCGCCGCTGAGTGCATCTTTGCGTTTGCGAAGCGCGTCCTTGGCTTTCTTGGCCGCCTCCCGAGCTTCGCAGGCCAGCAGGCCTTTCTTCGCAATCAGTTTGGCATTTTTGGGATTCTCTTCCATGTATCTTTGCAGAGCATCCCCCACAGCACTGTTGATGATCCCTTCAATTTCGCTGTTGCCAAGTTTGGTTTTCGTTTGGCCTTCGAATTGCGGATGAGGCACGCGGAGGCTGATCACTGCAGTCAGACCTTCACGGAAGTCATCGCCGGTCGGCACGAGATCTTTGAACAAGTTCTCTTTCTTGCCGTAGTTGTTTAGTGTTCGCGTCAGGGCTGAACGGAATCCAGAGACGTGTGTGCCGCCTTCGATCGTATGGATGTTGTTGGCATACGATTGAACGTTTTCGGTGTATTCGGTTGAATACTGCAGAGCGATTTCGAACGTGACTTCGTTTTCGTTGTCATCGATCCGCGAACCCTTGATCATGATCACGTCGGGATGAATTGCATCGCTCGCTCGGTTGAGATACTCAACAAACTCCTCAATCCCGCGTTCGTAGTAGAACTCGTCGCCATCATTCTTGCGTTCGTCACGGAATTTGACCCGCACTCCGCTGTTCAAAAACGCGAGCTCCTGCAGACGCTTGTGAAGCGTGTCGTAAACGAAAGTTGTATTTGGGAAAATCTGACCATCGGGCTTGAAGGTGGTCTTGGTACCGCGATGTGTTGTCGTGCGGCCTTTGACAACTGGGCCAGTGGCGACGCCGCGTTCGTAAGCTTGGGTCCACACAAACCCGTCGCGATGAACTTCGACTTCGCACCACTGCGACAGAAAGTTGACAACCGTTACGCCGACGCCGTGCAGACCGCCGGATGTCTTGTAGGAATTCTTGTCGAACTTGCCGCCGAACTTGAGGACTGTCATTACCCCTTCGAGCGTACTGATCTCGCGATCCATCTCCTGGCTCAGCTGAGCGTGGATGCCGGTTGGAATACCACGACCATCGTCTTCGACCGTAACCGAACCATCCGTGTTCACGGTGACGGAAACGCTCTTCGCGTGTCCCGCCATGGCTTCGTCAATCGAGTTATCAACGACTTCGTAAACTAGGTGGTGAAGGCCTTTGAGCGTCGTGTCGCCGATGTACATACCCGGCCGAGCACGCACGTGCTCCATGTCGCTCAAGTGTTTTAGATCGTCTGATGAATAAGACCCTTTTTCGAGATTGATTTCGTTTTCATCAGTTGGCTTGGGGTCGTTTCCAGAATCCGATTCGTTACTCATCCTAGTATTCCACCGAGCGCAAGCCCGGCTCCAAACGAGAGATTAACTATGGTTTGCATCGAAGCTAAGCGACGGATTTGCGTTCGCCCAGTCTGTCCACTTTTCCGCGATTTTGCCTGCGAAAAGCGGCATTCAAAACGGGCTGTCATTCTAGCATCTTTGGGCTGGTTTGGTGACCCCTAATAGCTCAATTGCGCCCTTTTGTGCATAGTCGTAAGTTGTTGAGGGATAGGGGGTTGGAGGAGGCGCCCAGACAATCTTCGATGCCTCCCGCCAGCGGGTCGCTCCTGCCGGGTGCGACCGTGTTCGCCTATGGTGGCTGGCACCTTGCGCGTGAGGCTCTAGCCTTCGGTCGTCGGTAGGTGGCTGGCACCTTGCGCGGTAGTCGGAAGGTGGCTGGCACCTTGCGCGGTACGGGTGGGGGCAGGTGGGAGTCGTTTCACCGCGGAGCGGTCTTCGGACAATAGCCGGTGGTAAGCGGAGCGCCACCACCGGAATGTTCGCGGAACAGGTGTTTGATCCTGAAGGGATCACAGAATCAGGGATGAGCGTGGTATGCGCGTCAACTCTGCGATCCCTTCTGGATCGGCACTCACGCGACCACCCCAACCGGTGGTGGCGCTCCGCTTACCACCGGCTATTGGCTTGGATCCTTTCAGAATGGTTTGGTCGGGCGTAAGGTGGCTGGCACCATCTGACACTTGGCAAGCAAGCAAACCAAACCCGGCAATGCATGCTTCGTTAGTAGCCAAGAAAAGCTGACCCATCAACCAACATCATTGCCGACGAAAACGCTAGCAAAAACCACACTTTGTCGGCTGTGTCCTCCAAGGCGATTTGCTCGGGTCGAGTACTAGTACCGCTTTGCTGAGTACGAGTACCACTTTGCTGAGTACGAGTACGAACCGTGGCTGGGGCCGAGCTTGCGCGCAGAGCCGTGCAGCTGGTCGCACTTGGCAAGTGCGACCCACCATCGCGCCGAACCTGCCCGCAGTGCACTTGGTACACGGAGTTCTTGGTACACGGAGCTCTTGGTACACTGGTGGCATCCTGCCTTCACAACTTCCCGCGTTACAACTTCTTCTCTTACAAGGCGAACTACCATGCCCTGCCATCCCTGTGCCAGCTTTGGTCGCCCGATGTTTGTTGTGCTGTCAATTATCTGCGTGCAAGCCATCACCAGCGTTCAATACTCTCAATCGGCTGAACCCGAAGCGATTCCGTTATGGGTCGACGGGGCGCCAGGCTCTGAAGCTCGAAAAGCAGAAGCAGAGAAGGCCGACATTGGGCCAGGCAAATGCAATGTGAGCAACGTCCACCATCCGTCGATCACTCCCTATCTGCCGGCTGCCGACAAAGCCACTGGGACCGCGATCATCATTGCTCCCGGCGGTGGTCACCGCGTCCTCTGTCTTGGCCACGAAGGCAACAGTTTAGGAGAGTGGTTCGCAGAACATGGCATCGCTGCTTTTGTTCTGAAATATCGGCTGGCGCGTGAGCCGGGTTCCACTTACACAGTTGATGAGCATGCGATGGCTGACACTCGCCGAGCCATCCGCATGGTGCGCAGTCGAACGGTAGAATGGAAGCTTGATCCCACACGTATTGGTGTACTTGGATTTTCTGCTGGAGGCGAATTGGCTGCGTTAGCTGCCATGAAGTCCGACGCGGGTAAGCCCGACGCAACCGACCTTATTGAACGAGTCAGCAGTCGCCCAGACTTTCAAGCACTAATCTATCCGGGCAGCTCAAATCGCTTTACGGTTGAAGCTGGCATGCCCCCCGCTTTCATCGCTTTGGGGGCGAAAGATCGGCCAGACATTTCGCTTGGTATGGCGCAGTTGTATTTGAAGTACAAAGAAGCTGGCGTTCCCGCAGAACTGCATATCTACTCGAACGCTGGCCACGGTTTTGGTTATCGCCCTGAATCCAAGTCTGCTGACGGCGCTTGGCCGATGCGTTTGCGAGAGTGGTTGATCGACAGCAAGTTGATGAATTGAACCTAGGCAGCAGACGTAATCATTTGTATTCAAAAACGACTTGCCCATCATAGATGGTTTTCATGACCTTGGCGTCTTTCACTTGCTCCACTGGAACGGCAAAAATATCGCGATCCCAAACGACAATATCCGCTAACATGCCTGCCTCCAAACGCCCTTTCTCATCTTCAGCGAACTGTGCATAAGCAGCCCCGCTGGTGTAAGCTTGCAGCGAATCCTGTAACGACAAGCGTTGTTCAGGAATAAAGCCATCCTTGGGTTTGCCATCCAAAGTTTGGCGTGTCATAGCCGTGTGCAGCCCGGGAATCGGGTCGAGTCCCACAACTGGCCAGTCGGTTCCAAATGCCAAGTGACCACCAGCATCCTGAAGGCTCTTCCAAATCCAGGCCCGCGACGAACGTTCAGGGCCCAGGTTTACCGCCCAGACGTTGAAGATATTGCTGTTCGGATTCGCATGAAACGGTTGCATCGAGGCGATGATTCCCAGTTTACCGAATCTCGGAATGTCTTCACGGCTGACCGATTCGATATGTTCCAGTCGATGTCTTCGGCCTTTCGCTGGGGTAGGATTTACTTGGGTTGCATGCTCCAAGGCGTCCAGGGTCATGCGAATGCCCCCATCACCGATCGCATGCACCATGACCTGATAACCGTGACGATCCAGCGCTGCGATAACGCGATTCATGTCTTCTTGCGTATACTCGGGCAGACCACGAATTGGCTGATTGGAATAAGGTTGTAGCAGCGCTGCTGTATGAGCCTCAATGACACCGTCAGCATACAGTTTGACAGCACCGATCGAGAGGTTCTTGAAACGCGCTCGCAGCGCATCCAACTGGTCGATCTCCTCTTCGGTCATGCGCGGCCTCCCTTCAAGCGCAATGTGAATCCGCAAATTCAATTCACCGTTTTTTTGTAGGGAATCGAGCACCTCTAATTCAGTCAAGCCGATCCCCGCTTCCTGAACACTGGTAACGCCCAATCGATGAGCCTCCCGAATAGCGGCTCGAAGCGTCTCTTGCTTTTCTGCCCTGGTTAACTTGGGCAGCACCCCATCAGCCAACGACATGGCCGATTCTTTCAAAACCCCAGTTGGTTCACCTTGGGCATCGCGCACCACGATTCCGTTCTCCGGGTCTTTGGTATCGCGAGTGATGCCTGCCGCCTTGAGTGCTTGGGAATTCAACCACATACTGTGCCCGTCGTAGCACTTCATCACAGCGGGACGATCTGGGATCAACGCGTCCAGTTGTTCACGCGTTGGCAAACCATTTTCAAAGAACCCATAGAGCCAACCGCGTCCCACAATTACCGCATTTTTCGGATGGGCAATTGAAAACGAACGTATGCGATTGCCGATATCCTCGAGTGAAACCGCATCCAGTAAATCGACCTGCTGCAACGATTCGCTGCCTGAGAACATATGTACGTGAGCATCATTGAAGGCTGGCGAAACAGTGGCACCGTCAGCATCAATTCGGAGGGTGTTCCTACCTGCTAGTTTCTCAATGTCCGCTCGCTTGCCAATCGCCTGGATCTTATTGCCCCGGATTGCAATCGCTTCAGCGAAACGATTGGGAGGCGAATAAACTTTGGCATTAACGATAACGATGTCACTAACTTGTGGAGACCCCATTAGAAGCGACGAGACGCCACCAACCAATAACGCCGAGAGAATCAGAAGCAACACGACTTTAGTTTTCATGGCTTGCCTAGCAAGTAAATCAGTGAGCTGGTGAGGCTCATTATACTGTCATTCTGGATTGTTAGTATTTGTAACGGATGGCGTCAAGCATCTCAGCAATTCAGTGTATTCGCAAAATAGCTTTGTTGGCGCCTTGTCGGCTTCCGCTACCTGTCAGCCGTTAGCGACTCGACGGGCGACCAACACTAATCAACAGCAGCCCCAAGAATGTCAACGCTCCATTGACCAGCAGCGTTTCGAACCCCATTTGATAATCGTTGAACAGATCCTTGCTGTACGCGCGCAACAAAAACGAACCTACTGCCGCGGCAATACACACAACCGGCACCAGCCATTCACGAGTCATTCGCGTGGTCAGGATTCCGAAGCAAAATAGGCCTAACAGCGGCCCGTAAGTGATCGCTGCTAAATCTAGTACCGTCTTGATAATGGACTCATCGTTGCGCCAATAAAACCACAGCACTAACGCTTGAAACAAGACTGCGATTGCAAGATGCACGGACTTGCGCACCCGAATCTGCTTGACCTCATCCCAATTTCGATCACGAATCCCAATCAGATCGATGCAAGTACTCGCGGTCAGTGCGGTCAACGCGCCATCGGCACTCGGGAACAACGCGCTGATCAACCCGATGATAAACAGCAGCCCCAACCAGGTCGGAAAATACTCTAGTGCCAGAGTGGGAAACAAATCATCGCTTTTCTCGGGCATCGCCAAGCCAAGTTGCTGAACCTTCAGGTAGATCAAAGCACCCAGTAAAAGAAACAGGACATTTGTGAGCAGTAACACAAAACTGAACACCCACATGTTCTTCTGGGCACCCGCCAATGTCCGCACACTCAAGTTCTTCTGCATCATCTCTTGATCCAAGCCCGTCATGGCAATCGTGATGAAGATGCCACTGAGGATCTGCTTGGCAAAGAACTGGGCGTTTCTCCAGTCAGTCTCAATCACGCGCAGCATACCGCTGTCCGTCAACCGTTGCCGCCAATCCACCATCGCTGGATCACTGACGATGTACAGAATCGTCCCGACAAGTGCAGCGAGCATAAACAAGGTCTGCAGCGTATCGGTCCAAACGATCGTCTTCACGCCACCTTGAAGCGTGTACAAGAAGATCATCAGCAGCACGACTCCACTGGTCACCCAAAAGGGAATGCCAATCTCACTCAGTAAATACTGATGGATTACATACAGCACGATATAGATCCGTGCGGTGGCGCCCAACAATCGACTGACAATGAAAAGTGCGCTACCTGATTTGTAGCTAACTTCACCAAACCTCTGACGCAAGTAACCGTAGATACTGGTCAGCTGCAAACGGTAGTAAAGTGGCAACAAAACGCTGGCTACAATCCAATAGCCGATGACGAACCCAATGACCACTTGCAGGTAAGTCCATTGCGATTTGTAGACAGCCCCAGGCACGCTGATGAACGTCACTCCGCTCAGCGATGTTCCAACCATTCCAAAGGCTACGATCCACCACAGACTCTTGCGTTCACCTGAGTAAAACGCATGTTCACCCGCACCTCGCGAGGTGTACCACGCAATCGCTAGCAGCACCGCGAAGTATCCGAAAACGACAACGAGCAAGAGGGTGGAATTCATTCGTTCAAACTTTCGGCCGCAGGTTTCGGTCCGCGATCAAAATGTGCCAGCAAACTAGGCAGTAAAAAGAGATCACAAACCAACGCCGCGATCAAGGTAATGACTCCCAGAATACCAAACACGCGGTGATCGCGTGTCTCGCTAATCAGCACTGAACTGAATCCAGCGACCAAGACGATCGTCGTCATGATCATCCCAGTCCCAACGCCTTGAAACGCTTGCTGAAGCGCCAAACGCCGATCCGGCTGGTGCAGTTGCTCTTCTCGATAACGCGACAAAAAATGAATAGTGTCATCGACGGCAATCCCCAAGCAGATTGTGAACGAACAAACGCTCACAATGTCCAGCGGCCAGCCGAAAATCGCCATAAACGTTCCAGCCGCCGCCAGTGGAACCATGTTCGGCACGATCGCAATCAGCCCCAGCTTCAAGGATCGAAACGCAATTCCCATTACAATGAGGATCTCAATCGAGGCGGTCCCCAGACTGGTCGCTAGATCGGAGACGATCTTGTACAAGTTCCGCCACCGCCAAATGGGACCGCCTTCCATCTTGCAGGTAAAGCCCGCATGCTCTTGCTCGATAAGCTTCAACCCCGCTTCGACACGTTCAAAAGTCGGCTTGTACTTCGCAGTACCAAGATCTTTAACGCGAAAGTTCACAATCGCTTGCCGATTATCAGGATCATACAACGCCAACTTCAATGGAGGCGGTAATAACTCCGCCATCGGCATCTTGTCCACCGCGGATTCCTCGCCGGGCAAAGCAGCTAACAACTTACACAGCGATAAAGGATGCGCGAGCAGTGGTTCTTGGTCGAGTAGTTTGTCGATTTTGTCAATCACGGTTGCAATCATCCGCGGCTCGCTCGCCTCATCGTTCCAGTTCAAACGAATCGAACCAACTTCCAAGCCCCCCATCGTCGCATCCAGCCCCGCCAACGCCTGCTGCGCTTCACTACCGCTAGGTAACGCGTTCGACTGGCGATCATCAGGACGCAACTGAAAGGTCATCGTTGCCAAAACAATCAACAAAAAAATGGCGAAGTAGGCTACATACCGCGAGTATCGAACCACCGCCATCACCGGTTCACCCACATGTTGCAAGTAACGATCCACGATCCCTCGATCCGCCCCCTTGGCCAACATCCGCCCCAATCCAGTACAACATGCAAGCGGAATCACAAGCAGCACGGCAATCAAGATCGTCGAAGATCCGAGCACACAAGAGTAGGCAAACTCGCGGACTACTTCATTGCGTGAGAACCCTAGCGACCCCATCCCGATCGAAGTCGTAATCGTGGTTAGGCTACATGCGACACCCACCGTCGCTAGTGCATTGCGGCACGCGACTTTAGGCAGTTGGCCTTCGCTTAAGCACGAACGAATGTAGACCATCATGTGCACACCATCCGCAAAGCCAACTAAGCTTAGGAGAACTGGCAAAATCACTTGACTGAACGGATTGTCCTCCCAACCAAAGTAACGCAAGTATCCCAACGATAAAAACACACCCAGCGCCGGTGCAGCAGCCACCACAAGCACCACGACGAACCCGCGAAACAGCACGATGGCCATCGCGAGAATCATGCCATAGCCAATCAGTTGAAACGTAAACTCGTTCGAGGCCTGATTCGCAAGCATCGCAATCCGTATGGGCACGCCTCCAGTCATCGCAAACGACATCTCAACGTCAGGATGTTTTTCCAAAGTGGCTTTCGCAACGTCGACCACATGCGTGGTGCAGTCCGCATCCTCATCCACAAAAATCCAGTTGAAATTGATTCCAATCAGCAGCGTGTTCGCATCTTTTGACAAGAACATTCCGACCACCAACGGATGCTTAAGCGCCTTCTCTTTGGCCAACGCAAAGCGCTGCGGAGAGGCCTGCCCTCGCGGCAGAATCGGTTCCGACAAACCAAAGATGTTCAGTGGTGGAGCTTGATCGAGCCACTGGACACTGGCAATCGTATCCTGCTGCTCCAGCGTAGCCACAATGTCGCGGATGGCGGCCGCGCCCTCGCGAGTAAAGAACTGTTTCGATTCAACGACTAAAAACGCTTGGGCACGGCCGAGCGAATTGCGTTCAACATTCATCGCTGGAGTCTGACGTCGCTGGTTGGCCTTCCTTTGTGCCTCGTCTTTCGCAACTTCAGCGGGCTTCAAACCTCGCCATAGATCTTGCGGCCAAGTCGGACGAAAATAGCCGCCCACGGCGAGCAAGATAAGTAACACCAACGCGGATGAGCAAACCCAAGGATGGTCAACGATGCTTGCGAATGTGCGCGAGATCCACGATTGGGGTGCACTACTTTCCACGTTTCGTCCTTGCCGCAGCAATCAACTCGTC
This sequence comes from Pirellulaceae bacterium, assembly GCA_033761895.1. Classification (GTDB taxonomy): domain Bacteria; phylum Planctomycetota; class Planctomycetia; order Pirellulales; family Pirellulaceae; genus Aureliella. The sequence goes on from JANRMD010000115.1 coordinate 64,875, forward strand.
GCGAGTGATCGAACCATCGCCGTCGGTATCGATGCGATTGAAAGAATAGTCCCTTACGATGCGCGGAACTTCGGCCACGATGACGGACCCGTCCTTGTTCGCATCGAACTTCGTTAGGAAGCTCTCAGCGTACTCGACTTGACCAGCCGACGGCTCATCCATCCCGTTACTCGCGACTTGAGCGGCCAGTGCAGAGTTGGCCAGCGCAGAGTTGGCCGGTGGCGTCGCTGAATCACCTCGCTTGAGTGGCTTGGCGACTTCCAAAAAGGCAACCGACATCTCTTCCCAGGTTTGATCGCCCCACACAACGTACTCCTCTGGGGCTGGATTGAAGGGATTGTTTTTCGAATTGTCAAATGTCGTTGTCAACTCAAGCGACTTCAATTCACTAAATCGAAGTGGTTCGGAAAACTCGTAGGTATGCTGCCAGTTGAAGTCATACTGCGGGACTTTCAGCACCGTGCTGCGATCTTCCGAAGCAGAATTGCGTCCTGCTACCGCCACCATTTCAAACGACTTGCCACGCAAGTGCATATGCGGTGAAACGGCCAGCAGCACACCATCGTGTGGCAGACGATTAACATTCGACTTCACCACGTGGTTCGCTTCACCGGGCGGAATCTCGAACTCTTGATCGATTCCAATCATCGTGAACACTTCATGCGTCACTTGGTTGGCATCCATAAAGGTCATACCAATCTGCGTCGTGTCCGTTTGCTCCTGCCCGTTAGGCGTGTAATGCATTTGAAAGACCAGCTTTGAACCCGCTGGGATCTTTCTGGCGAAGCCTGGCGGAAAAATAGTCGCTCGCTGACCAGGCACATAAGCCGTCAACCAGCCGATTCCCGCAAAGTCGACGCCGTCTGGGGGCCGCACAAATACAATCGCATGGTGCACCACGGAAGGATTGCCCGGCACAATCTGTGCCGACGCAACCCAACGATCTTCGGTGATCTTGGGATCAACCACAAAGTACTGGTAATCCACTGAGCCACTGGCTGGGATTGTGTAAGGCTTGTCACGCATCGCCACGACCAACTCCGGTTCCTTTTCTAGTCGCCAACCGCTGACAAACTTTGGCAAGGCAGGCAAGTCGGCTTTGTCACCGTAAGGTGTTCCCGCCTTGACCCATTCTCGCAACATCGCAAGCGCACTGTCGGGCATGTGACGTTGGTTCTTGAATGCACCAAACTTGGGGTCAGCATGCCAGGGCGGCATCCGCTTCTGTTCGACTACCTCCACAATCATCTCGGCCCAGCCGCGCACTTCGTCATAGTCCGTGATGTCGAACGTACCGATCTCGCCCGCTCGATGGCACTCGACGCAGTGTTCGTTGAACAGCGGTGCGATGTTCCTGCAGTAAGTGATATCTGTCGTCGTTGTCGTTTGTTTCGCGAATGTGATCAAACAGCCCACTGGATCGACTCGCGACTCAGCTGGCTCTTTGCCGGCTAGCACTGCGTCGATGGCATTCTTCAGATGGTCATTACTCGCGTTCGAGCGCTTGACACCCGGCGCGTACTGGTCATCGATGCGGCCGCTGTAATGCAGCTTGCCTGCAGAGTCGACCACAAATACTTCGGGAACACGAGTCGCCTTGAGTTGTCGAGCGATCGCTTGTTTATCATCGTGAACTTGTGGGAACGAAACGTTGAGTTCCTTCACAAACTTCTGTACGTCCGCTTCTGAATCATGCATGTTGGCATGGACGCCTACGAGACGCACGCCTTGCGCGGCATACTGCTTCGAAAGCTCTTCCAACCGAGCCGCATAGAATCGCGACACCGGGCACTCAGTACCGAGCACACAGTAGACTCGCAGCGTGGCATCCGCTAAAGAAATTGCCGCTCCATCAACCGACTTAAGCTCCATCGATTGAAGTGCGGTGAAATTCGGCTCGTCAGCACGAGCGACCAACGAAACGAAAGCACAAGCGACAATCGCCAACCATCTACAGTTCATCATCAACGTCGAGTCCTTTTCCGCCTGGAATAGTTCTCTGCTTAACGTACAACTTGGTAGCGGAATGCGTCAAGCATTTCGGTATGCTCGTAGCGGAATGCGTCAAGGGCTTTTTGATTTAATCAACCGTACCGCGTTAGCGGCGGTTACGAAAGCAAAAACAGGGGCTCACGCCCATCGGTTGATTGTTATCATTCTGCATTGACATTAAATGAACAAGCCTTCAGCATTTCGGTGCATTGTCGCCACCCCCGAAAGCCTTGACGGCTTCCGCTACCACTTTCAATACAGGAAACGCGAGCCACAAACGCCCGCGTTCCCCCAAAACCTACAGCCTACAGTCTAAACCGCTACAGCCTGCTCACAGATATTGATTGATCAAATTCTCGAGCATCTCTTGTCGGCCGCTTGCGTTCGGTGCTGCCTCACCTTTCGCCAGCATGTATTTTTCCAGCGAAGCCAATGACGACTTGCCGCTTTCGATTTCCTTACCGAGATCGCTATCCCAACTGCTGTAACGTTGCTTGACAAAGTCTGCCAACACGCCGTCAGCACGAATTGCGGCAGCGATCTTCAGGCCCCGAGCGAACGCGTCCATCCCGCCGATATGCGCGTAGAACAGATCGATCGGCTCAAAACTCTCACGGCGCACCTTGGCGTCAAAGTTCACTCCGCCAGTCGTCAGACCGCCGTGCTTGAGAATCGCCAACATGCACTGTGCAGTTAGATAATAGTCGGTTGGGAACTGGTCTGTATCCCAGCCCAACAGCAAGTCGCCGGTATTTGCATCGATCGACCCCAACACGCCTTGATGACCAGCGTAGTCGAGTTCATGCATCATCGTGTGTCCAGCCAGCGTAGCGTGGTTGGTTTCGATGTTCAATTTGAAGTACGGCATCAAGTCGTACGCCCGCAGGAAGTTCAAACAAGCGGCTGCATCGGAGTCGTATTGATGCTTGGTCGGCTCTTTGGGTTTCGGCTCGATCAAGAATGGGCCAGTGAAATTAATTTGCTTGGCGTAGTCGACAGCCATATGGAAGAAGCGAGCCAAATGATCGAGCTCGCGCTTCATGTCGGTGTTGTACAGATTCTGATAACCTTCACGACCGCCCCAGAACACATAGTTCTCGCCGCCGAGTTCTTTGGTTACTTCAAGGCACTTCTTCACTTGGGCCGCAGCGTATGCGAACACATCCACATTGCAGCTTGTCGCCGCTCCATGCATGAAGCGTGGGTTGCTGAACAGGTTCGCAGTGCCCCACAGCAGTTTGACGCCGGTCTTCTGCTGATGTTCCTTCAGCGACTTGGCGATCGTTTCGAAGTTCTTATGCGACTCCGCCAGAGTCGCCCCTTCAGGAGCCACGTCGCGATCGTGGAATGCGTAGAAAGGAGCTTGCAGTTTTTCAAAGATCTCGAACGCCACTTCGACTCGCTTCAGAGCGTTGTCGACCGAATTCGAACCATCATCCCACGGGCGGACTGCTGTGCCGGGGCCGAACGGATCTCCGCCAGTGCCGCGCATGGTGTGCCAGTACACGATGCTGAACCGCAGGTGATCCTTCATACTCTTGCCTTCGATCATTTCGTCTGGGTTGTACCAGCGAAAGGCGAGTTGGTTCTTACTTTTCGGTCCTTCGTATTCGATGCGGTTAATGTCTTTGAAATAGCTCATCGCGTCAGCAGCCTCGGCTTGAAAAGGGGGTGTTTCGGAGGAGGAAAACCTTCCTGAAACAGCATGTTTTACCGTGAAAACCCGTTTTTCTCCAGGTGGCAACAGTGTGGTTCTTGTCTTCTTAATGGGCCTTAAATTGACCAATTTGTAAGGCTTGGATCTGTTTTCGGGCGGACGGACCTGCTTGGGCGATTGCTGTGAATTAGTCTACATCTCTCCGAAGTGTGGTATTCTTGAAATTCTAAACTGATCGAAAGCTTTCATAGAGAATCTCGACTTTCGGTGCATCAGAGCCATGACTTCAGTTTGCTATTCAGATTGCAGTGCAACTTCTCCGAATTTCGCCTACACAGAAAAGTGTCTTGAGTTCGCTAGCGGGTTTAGGCTTTTGGCATACCCCAAGTCGCGTTATCAAACACTTAGGAATACCGGACAATATTGAGAACGAGTTGTTGGGTGGCGGAAGGTGGAACGAAACTTGGGAGTATGACCTATGTGTCAACGGCCTCTGGAAGAACATCAAAATCCACTGGAAACAGTTTGGGTTGTTTTGAGCAGATCCTCCGGGGTAGAGATCAGTAATGCAACGCGCGACCTCTATTCCGCTCGACTCCAAAAGATCTTGTCAGATAACATGGTCACACTTTGAGCGTCCTCGATAGTAAAGACTCGCAAAGTCAAAAACGGACGTGAATTCGAACTCGAGATTGCGGCCGTCAGGCGACACCCATTCCGTCGCTCCGCGACTCCGCAGTTCTTTGGGACTACCTACCTGGGACTAGTATCCCAGGCTGTAGCATGCCGTTGCTCCGCAACTAGATTCAGGTTTGAAAAACCTAGAAAACTGGCAACCAAGCACTAATGGGGTTGCTCCTATTGAGGTACAGCAATCCTGCGTCAATACCGAATTCATAACTGCCAGGAAAACTCGCCTAGGCCAGAATCTAAATCAATATAGTAGGTGAAGAACGTACTAGTTATATTGCTCTGTGCTGGCGGCTTTGAAGGGTGGCTTTGCACGTGTCTGGCCGCAAAAAAAAACAAGTCGCGTCATGGTGGACCGCTAATGGACTCTGGAAAATCAAGACTGCGTCGCGTAGCTCTGCTGCCATTGGCGATTTTGTTGTTTGTCCTCTTGGCGGGTAACGCGGTCGCTGCTTACTTGTTGGTTTGGAGACCGATTTTCCTAGGGAGTTTTTGGGTTTACCAGATATACGCCTTTTTCACGGCTCAAGCGGGGAGCTATTGCGTTTTGAGCGGGATGCTCGGGCGGGCTTGGATAGCTAGTTTTCTAATTGGGGCTGTGTGGACAGTTGCTGCTGCTCTCGTGTTCTGCTTTTACTGGACTTCAGCAGAGATTACAGCATTCATTTGCGGATTTATCCCGCTGTTGCTCTTTTGCGGCTGCTTGCCGTTTCTGCTGCTGAGAAGCTGGTTCGGTTGGCACCTGCATCGAAATCACGATCCCTATGTCGAGCCGTATACATTGCGCATGGGAGATATCTTCGTGGCAACGACCGTCGTTGCTGGCTTGATCGCGATGGCAGTGACCTCATACAACTTTATGTACACGGTTGATGATGCCGATCGCGCCACAAGAGCCATGGGCATGTTACTGATACTTGCTGCGGCGACAGCCCTGTCATCGGTTACGGTCGTACCTGTAACAGTCATGTATTTTCGAGCATCGACTCGCCGTCGTCGAACTCTAGTGCTATTAGGTTTCGGTGCTGCCGGGTTGATGGCTTGGACAGGGTTCTTTGGTGGCATGGCTCTGCTTTCCCAAATTGATCCGCTCAGCTTAATTTTACAGGTATTGCCACCTGCGATTACCTCCGCGCTACTCTTTTCAACAGGACTGGTCGTCATCCGAGCTAGCGGTTATCGCTGGGTAGTCGTGAAGGCCAGCAACAAACCACCGTCAGGAGTTGACGTCTTCTCACAAGTCGATCAGCCAACAGCCGGCCGCGCTTACGGTCGACGCAATCTAATGGCAACTTTGGGCATCGTGGCCGGTTCAATTCTCCTGTCCTTATCGATATCGGCGATTCAGCAAGTTCGATCTTCGATTGCCAGAACCTACGCAGAACTGAACGGGAAACTGGTCAAAGACGGTGGATACCTCGAACACGTGGAGCATATTCCGATCGCTTTGAAAGTCGGCAACTCAACTACCGATAGCACCTTACCGGAACTAAGCCAATTTGCCGATCTGGGTAGGATCTCCCTCGCGGGAAGTCCTGTGACGGAAACAACCTTGAAGTCGATCACCAAGCTTCGCTCGCTGCATGATATCGATCTTAGTTACACCGGTATTGATGATTCTGCATTAGATCGTCTTGATGGCAAAAGTTTTTTATCAAGATTGGCTTTGGCGGGCACTCGCGTTACCATCGAAGGAATCAATCGTGTGAGAGATCGATTTCCAGTATATGGGCTAGATATTGCAAACATGGATGTCAATGATCAGTCACTTGCGCAACTATCGGTATCAAAACTCAATGAACTGGTACTAACGGGCAATCCGATCACCGATGTATCGTTTCCCCACATATCCAATGTCAGAAGCGTTGACTTGAGCGGAACACAGTGCACGGGCAAAGGTTTGGGGCAATTGGTCAACAACTCATCGCTGGTTTTCGACAATACGTGCGTCGATGATGCCGCGATCAAGCAACTGCTTGCCTCCAACAAAATTCTTAGTCGCATCTCGCTTCGCAACACACACGTAACGGATGCCATTCTGGTCACGCTCCAGCAAAGAACCAGCTTAACGGATTTGGCCATTGGCGACGGTCAGATAACGCGAACTGGCTTGCTGGCCGTTGGCTTTGCTCCTCCAGAACGATTGTCCCTGAACTCGAAGAAGTTCGACGCAAGCCTATTCGCAGTTTGGCACCCCAGCATCCGCAAGTTGGACATGAACGACTCTGGAGTTACCGATGACGATGTCATCCATTTGGCCAATGTACGTGGCTTAAGCGAACTGTCGCTCGCCAATTGCAATCTAACCAATGCCTGCCTACCTAAACTTGCAAAACTAGCTGTCATCAAGCTCGACTTGAGCGGCACCCATGTCACTGCCGCTGAAGTCGCAAAACACTTGCCGAAAACAACCGTGGTCTATTTGTCAGCTGCACAGCGTTCGCCGGAACAGGGAAATCAGCCAGAACAGCTATCTGCACCGGAGCAGGATAGTAACTTACGGATCGGAGTCCGCCTGGAGTTCGATTCGAATTACTGAGCCTGAACCCAGATCACTTGGTAGCGGAATGCGGATTGGTAGCGGAATGCGTCAAGCATTTCAAGAATAATGCGGTGCTTCCGAAAGCCTTGACGGCTTCCGCTACCAAT
>JANRMD010000116.1:0-18696 GCA_033761895.1 Pirellulaceae bacterium
CACAAAGCTTCAGAGCCTCAGAGCGTGCCACCCAAAATTTAAAGCTTGACGCTCACCATTGTCTCCTAGAGATCTAGCCTGCAATCTGGCAGGTTGCACGCTCGGGACAGATGGTCCCAAGCTACTTCGCTTCTGCTTCAACCAAGCTCTTTGCATGAGCCGTTAAGGTTTCGATGGTTTCGGCGAATTTTGGATCGACCGCTTTCTTGTCGATCGACTTCAAGACTTGCAGCGCTTTTTGTGGTCGCTCTTTTTGCAGCAGCACCTTGGTTAAGTTGATCTGCAAAGTAACTCGATTCTCAGTGAATCGACGAATGTGTTCCGCCATCAGTGGAATCGCGTTGTTGAGATCTTGGCCCGTCAGCAAGTCGCGGATTAGCATCGCTAAATGCACTTGCGATAACTCGTGCGTTCCTTGGCTGCGCAGTTGAATCAGTTCGCGGACCGCTGCCTGATGCTTGCCGGTCTCGATCAGGCGCACAAGTCGTTCTTCGGCCGTCTCTTGACTGGCAATGGCTTGCGAGGCAAACAAGTCGGCGAAGTCATCGGCACTGGGCGCAGGTGGGGCGAACATCTCGCGCGGAACAACCGTAGGCGCTGCCTGCTCCTTGGTCGGATCCGAAGACTGTTTGCTCTGGACGGGAATCTTGGAGGGCTTGACCCGTACGGCCGTTTCAGAGCGTGGGTGATGCGTTGAATCGACTAACTCTGCAGCTTCCTTTTCCAGCCGCTCACGCTCAAAATCCCGGCCTTCATGCCCCTTGATGACAGTGACCAAATCCCAACCTTCACAATCGACCCAGCCCCTAACTAGCCAAACAAACCCAACTGCAATCCCGAGGGCGAATCCCATCAGATGCAAAACTCCGGCCGAAATTCCAAACTGCCCCATAGCGACATTGAATACCTCCAACGCAAACTGCAGGAACCCATACATCAAGATAGGAATCTCGGTGGTCCCCATCCGAAAGCCAAATGCATAAAAGATCTCAAACTCGTTGCGCGGTGCCCAAACCATCGCCACGCCTAAGATCCCAAAAATCGCGGCACTTGCACCCAGCGAACCACCGACTCCGTACATGCACATCAGCAGTTGCTCGATCGCACTCTGGGCAACGCCGATACCCAGATAAATCCCCAGAAAGGGTAGCAAACCGACTTTGCCCTCAACGACCAAGCCGAATGCCCATAACGCGATCATATTGAACAGCAGGTGCATGAAATTGGCATGCATAAAGATACTTGTCAGCCACTGCCACGGCTTGATGCCATGCCCATATTCGAGTGACAGCATGGTGCCGGAATTGCCCGAGGTTGAACTTTGTCGAAGTTTGGCGAGTATTGACGCTCGCTCTTCCGGGGAAAGAGATGGGTCGCTTTCCAGCCCCTCCTCAAAGTCAGAGTCTTCAAGCGCCTCGATAATCGCTTGAGAAACCGGCATTTCAAAATCCACCATCTCACGCGGTACGGCAATGAACAAAATCGTGTTGAGCACAATCAGCCCAACGGTCGCAAGCGGCATATGGTACAGCGGCGCGTCGGTGTTATAGGGGATCATCTGCGTGCCCAAAAAGACGGGGTGAAAAGTACTACTAGCTTAGGCGGTACCGACACACAGTTCAACTAATTCGAAGGAGAGGACTCGGTCCCTCGCTAACGCTTCGGGTTGTGAAAGCGCTACTCGCAACATCAAAAAGCGTCAGTGAGGTCAGGCTGCTCACCTCGATGACGCTCGGACGCTGCTAGGCACCGCACGCTCGGGACAATGGTCCCAAGCTACGGGTGCCAAGTGCAAAAGCAGATCCCAAGCCATGGGCTTCAGTGTCTCACAGTGAGACTGCAGTCTCATTTCGCAAGCTTGGAACGCAATTTGTAGTGCACTCTTCCAGTGTGCAACCGACTGTCGCGTTTGCATTCACTCAAAAAGCCAAGGAATGCTGCGATTTTAAAAAACGGATTCGATTAAGTGAGAATTGGTACGAAATGTGTTCATGTTCCATTCATCAAAGTTCAGTTAAACAGGTAGCCCGATCATGAGAATCCAATCAGTTAGCTTGTTAGTCGCCGTTGCACTGGCTGGAACTGGTTTCGCGCAAAACGCTGCCATCGTTCCGATCCAAAATTGGACCTACTACAACCACGCCAGCACCGCTGCAGAGGGTTTTCTGCGCGGCCAAGCGGCGGCTGTTGAAGCCGTTGGACAAGCCCAATACATGCAGTCGCTGGCCGCGGTGAATCACGCTGAAGCCACGCGACAACAGATTGAGAACCAGCGATTGTACGTCAAGACAAGACTGGCAAATCGCGAAGATGTGCAGAGTTACAAAGAACGCTACGCGCGTCGTCCGATTACCAAGGAACAATGGCAAGAATTTGCGAAGCGCGCGTTGCCGGACCGCCTAACGCCGGACCAATACAGCAATGGGAAATTGGTTTGGCCGCACATCCTGCGGATGGATGAGTATGCACCCATGCGTAAACGCATCGACGAACTGGTGGCTAGCCGAACGGTTGACAACAGTGGTGATGGTAGCCCCATGCAGCGTGAACTCGCATCGTTGGTGGACAGCATGAAGATCCTGCTTCGCCAAAACATTGACACGCTGTCTTCGTCGCAGTACGGAAACTCAAGGTGGTTCTTAACTTGCCTTGACTATGAGATGAAGTTCCCACTTACAACGGCTGAACCTGAACCGACTGCAACAGCGGCTCCTGTCACAGCCACTGCGGCAACTTCGCCGATCAACTAGTGCGGAACTGACAAAGACTTTAAAGGAACATTATTCGGGGAGTGTGCGGGACTTTTTTCTAGAAGGTAGCCTTTCGTTATCAATCTACACTGCGTCTCCCCACCACGGGCGTCTTCTCACTTCGAGAGGGCGCCTTTTTTTATTGGTTCAACTTCGGTTTTCTTTACCGAGCAGTGTGATGGATGAAATTTTCGACGTTGGTGTACCCGTCGCCATTGCTGTCTGAGATCGCATCCGCTGGATCCGCTGGGTTGAGGCCATGCCCGGTTTCCCAGGTGTCGGGCAAACCATCTTGGTCACTGTCGATGTAGGGTTCTCCAGAGTATTTTGGATAGCCGCCAACTTCGACTGGATCGGTGATATAGCCGAGTTCGACAGAGGTGGCGAGTTCTTCGACAAACTGCGGAGCATACCCAACGGCAGCAGCTTTGCTCATCGAAGTCGGCGCGATCTTAACGGAGCCGACTTTGCCCGAACGAACCATTTCAATGACTCGCTGGTCGACAGCATCGCGGATGGGCAGAGTTGCTCCAACTTGCTCAAGGACTCGCTGGTAAGCAGCTTGAGCGTCTTCGATTTCCAGCGGCGCGTGAGCAAACGGTTCGTTGACGCGGATCTTAGGCAAAACGGAGGCAAGCTCGGCTTTGGAATCCGGTTGAACGCCGCCCGCCCAGTTGTCCTTGGAAACTTCGGGAAAGCCCTCGACGAAGTTTCCGGCCACGTAGGCTTTGCCGAAGTTGTCAAAGACCGTCTTGCTTCGCTCCGATTCGGGCTTGAGCACTCGGTAGGCGATCGCTGAGTTAGGCGTGCCTGGTCCAGGCTTGAAATAGTTGTTGATGATGTTGAAGTTGCTACGGTGATCACCGCCATCGATCGTGCGATGGCGGTAATTGAACAGAACATTGTTGGTGAAGGTGAAATCGCCATACATGCCAACGCTAGGGTTACGACCGGTGTTGCAAGCCCAGAGGTTGTGATGAAAGGTGCTGTTCAAGCCGCCGATCGTCGATCCAAACGCATGGTGATAGATGTTGAGCGCCTCAGAAAAGATCGAGTTCTGAATGGTGATGTTGACGGTGGGCAATTTTAAATCAGTTTTGCCTTCTGGGGGGCGATACATGTGCCGGTACATCGACATGTTTTCATCCAAGCCCCAAGATGCTGAGACGTGGTCGATGATCAAGTTTCCAATTGGATTGCCTCCGAACGAATCATTGCGATCTCCGGCATCGGTGGCTCCACGACGAAAACGCATATAGCGAATGATGATGTCGTGTGTTTCCAATTCAACGGTATTGCCAGCGATACAAACGCCATCCCCCGGGGCGGTATTGCCGGCGATGGTGATATAGGGAGCACGGATCCGAATACGATCCTTTAGTTGAATAATGCCCGCCACGTTGAACAAGACTGTCCGTGGTCCGGCCGTTTCACACGCTTCACGAAAGCTGCCTGGGCCATCATCGTTGAGGTTCGTAACGACAAGCACGCGACCACCGCGGCCCCCGAAACTGTACATCCCACCGCCCTGAGCTCCTGGGAAGGCAGGGATTTTCGCTTGAGGCAAATCTTCTGGTTTTTCTGCCCAGGGTAGGTAAGGCTTACCACGCTTTGACCAGGCTTCAATCTCTGGTAGTTGCTTAGCAAAGATCTCGTCAGAGCGTTTGTCCGAAGCCGCCATACGAGCTTGTGATTGCGCGAACTGCTCCGAGGAGAGCCGTGGATAGCCTTGGGCGAATAGGCCCGAAGTCAATGTAGAAGCGAGCAGCAGTGCTAAGCCGGCGCGATGTGCAACTAAATGCGGCATGTGAGAACTCGAGGTCGTTGGGAGGAGGAGGCAGTTGATGAGCGTCGGCCTGAGACACTGCTGAAATCACAGGAAAAGCGGCGCGGAGATTTGCATTTCCGTTGCCGGTCTTCGCAGTTCAGCATTTTACTTGTAGGCTCGCGAATGGAAAGCTGATGAGCGATTACAAGTATTGGGAGCAAGGCGCGGGCAGTAGCAAAAGTCAGGAACGCCAGTCCCAAAATAGAAGAAGTTGCGGTAGCAACGGCAGGCGATAGCCTGGGATGCCAGTCCCAGGGTAGAACGCAGCGCAATGAGTTAGTCGCGGAGCGACGGCAGGCATTGGGGCAAACGTCAGGTGCATAAATTGCATTCGGTTACGAACGTCCTCGCGATGATTGGGTCGTTAACCAACCTTGATTACAGCACATGCTGTCACTCCGCGACTCCATGTAGCGAGGACGCACGTCCGCCTGGGGCTGGCATCCCAGGCTATCGTCTACCTTCTCTGTATGCAGTGATAGCATCATCCAATCGCGCGACCACATCTTGCCGTCGTTCCAATGGGTTAGCCGACAAAAAGCGTTCAACCTACGCATCTTTCGAAATTGGTGTGAACCCAGCCTTTATACGTGCTATATCAAGTTTTATTTGTGATCCAGTAGTGCATTAATCAATTGCTACTTCAATCCGACCATAGCCAAGGCTTCGGCGGCGGTTTCAGCATCCAGTGGCAGATAACCATCTTTAAGAACTTGCATCTGTCCTTGCTTGCTGAAAATGTAACGCACAAACTCTGCACGCAGTGGATCGAGCGGTTTGCGAGCGTCATAGTTAATGGCCAGATACAAAGGTCGAGCCAGTGGGTAGGAACCGTCGTAAGCGTTCTGTGGTTCCGCAGCAACCATCTCACCACCTCGTTCCACAGCCAACTTCAGTGGCTTGACGTTGGGTGTTCGATAGCCAATGCCGCTGTAGCCGATCCCAGCTGGATTGGCACCCACCGATTGCACGACAGCTGAAGAGCCTGCGTTCTCGGTGACCCAGTCGCCGAAGTCGCCGTCTTTCAAGACCTTTTCTTTGAAATAACCATAAGTGCCCGAAGCTGCGTTGCGTCCATAGCACTCGAAGTTCTTATCTTTCAGTTCGCCAGTAGCGCCCATCTGGCCCCAGGTCTTGGCCTGAGCTTTCGCGCCACCTTTGCGAGTGCTCGAGAAGATTGCGTCGATTTCGGCAAACGATAGACCGTCGATCGGATTGTTGCGATTTACGTAGACCGCCACCATATCAATACTGGTTGGCAACAAGACGGGGTCGTAACCAAACTTCTGATTGAAGGCTTGGATCTCTGACTTCTTCGCATCGCGGCTCATGGGGCCAAAGGTTGCTGAGCCATTGACGAGTGCAGGAATCGCATTGGACGAACCCTTGGCATCGATAGCAGCCGAAACACTGGGGTAGAATTTTTTGAATTCTTCGGTCCAGAGTTGAGCAAGGTTGTTCATGGTGTCCGAGCCAACCGTGTCGATCTTGCCCGCTACGCCGCTTTTGGGTTTGTAATCGGGCAGCTTGGGGTCCACCGTCACTTGCTGTGCATTGACCCAGGAGACGCATTGAACCGAGACCAAGCCTAACCACAAGAGCCACTTCATGTTCATCATCAACTTTCCGCCGATTCGCGTTGTTTTTTACAAAGTTCTTTACGACATTTCTCGCTGATCGCCACCGAGTTTGCTCGGCGGAATCACGACTTTTCAGCCCGATTCCAGTGCCTTCCTTTGCAGTTAGCTAACTGCTCAGTCATCGTTCCACCCAGCCAGCCAGTGCTTTATCCAACTTAGATTTTGGGGTTCACTATGGTTGGCATGTCCCGGTGTAGCCACCGTTGCCAAACGGTGGACCACATGCGTTTGCCTAACCACCGCTTGGCAGCGGAGGCTACGCCCAAACCCAAAATCTAATGTGGACAGAACACCAGTATGGTAGCGATCGGCGAGGAGTGTCTAACTTCGAGTTAATTTTAGCTTGCGTTATGTCCTTGGCGAGTGGTCCCAAGGCTGCTGCAGGTTCGCTCGAATCTGCTCGCCAGTGACCTCGTTTTCCCAGCGGCTGATGGCTACGGTGGCGACTCCGTTACCAATGAAGTTGGTCAGCGCGCGGCATTCACTCATAAAGCGATCGATACCAAGCAGCAGTCCAACCGACTCGTATGGTATCGTTGGCACCGCTTGCAGCGTGGTAATTAGCGCGATAAAGCCGGCTCCGGTTACGCCACTGGCGCCTTTGGAAGTAATCATCGCAACCGCCAGCAAGCTCAGTTGCTGATATAGGCTGAGCGGAATATTGTTGGCCTGAGCCAAAAAGATCGCTGCCATAGCCATATAGATATTGGTGCCATCCAGATTAAAGCTGTAGCCGGTTGGAACGACCAGGCCAACTGTCGATTTGGAGCAACCCAGTTTCTGCAGCTTGAGGATTAGGCTGGGCAGCGCGGTTTCCGAGGAACTTGTACCGAGTACCAGGAGCAACTCGTCTTTAATGTAAAGCAAGAATCTAAAGATCGAGAACCCACACCACCAACTGATCAAGCCTAGTACTACGACAACAAACATGCCCGAGGTGATGTAGAAGCCCACCATCAGCATCAACAACTTGATCAAGATCGCGATTCCATACTTGCCGATCGCAAAGGCCATGACGCCGAAGGCGCCGATTGGAGCGGCCCGAACAATGATCTGCATCACACCAAAGAACAGCTGCCCCGCTTGTTCAATCACATTCAACACGGGCTTGCCGCGTTCGTTCATCATCGCAATGGCAAAGGCAACCAGCATGGAGACAAACAGCACTTGGAGCAAGTTATCGGAAACGAAGGCGCCCACCAGCGAACTTGGGATAATGTCCAGCAAGAAATCGACTGGGTTGCTTGAATGAGCCTTCTCTGCATATTTCTCAACCGCTTTCAGTGCCTCGGGATCCACCTCGACCGTAATCCCTGCTCCTGGCTGGAGTAGATTGACAACGACCAGACCGATTGCAAGTGCCAATGTTGAAACGACTTCGAAATACACAAGCGACTTGATGCCAACTCGTCCCAGCTTTTTCAGGTCACCGATGGATGCAATGCCGTGAACGACGGTACAAAAGACGATCGGCGCGATCACCATCTTGATCAGCTTGATGACCGCGTCACCCAACGGCTTTAAGGACATGCCGAATTCCGGTGCAACGTAGCCGACGACAATCCCTGCAATCATCGCCAGGATGACTTGGATGTAGAGAATCCGATACCAAGGTTGGCTGGAGTTGAATAAGTGCATCTTGAATTGGCAGTTGTCTATGTGGGTCATGCCTGCCGGGCGTGACCAATGGCAAAGTGCTCGAAAATCTAGCCTGCGTTTGAACTTAGTAATGTTCGAACTTAGTATAGTGCTCGCGCTCGATCGTTTTGGCTCGAATCGAGTTCTCACGAAAGTTCGCAAGTCTAACCCACATTGAACTTGATATCGATCATACTGGCTGGCTTAAATCGGGCTGGGCCAGGTTGCTGGGCCGAGGTGATTGGCCAGCGTGATGGGCCAGCTTGATGGGGGTTGATGCGTGCCTGCAGCGGGCAATCGCGGCCCTGTCGAACAGGTGGCTATTGGGATTCAGGATACATAATGGCTTGGGATGTAATTGTGGTTGGGGGCGGTGCAGCGGGGTTATGGGCGGCAGGTACGGCTGCGGCGAGGGGCCTACGTGTACTTGTGCTCGAAAAGAACAACAAAGCTGGTGTGAAGATCCTGATTTCTGGCGGTACGCGTTGCAACATCACACATCACTGCGACGTGGAAGGGATTCTGCAAGCGTTTGGTCAGCAAGGGCGATTCCTCAAATCGGCACTCTATCAACTGCCGCCGGACCAAGTGGTGCAAGAAATCGAGCGACTGGGGGTGGCGACGAAGATCGAAGATACTGGAAAGGTTTTTCCTGTCAGCAACCATGCGATTGATGTGCGCGACGCGTTGGTCCGAAGGCTGGTTCAGCCTGGCGCGGAATTGCGAAGCGGGGTCGCCGTTAAGGATGTTGCTCCGAATCCCGACGGTGGCTGGAACGTGCAACTGGAGAACGAATCGCTGCTTACAAAAAGTGTGATCTTGTCGACGGGTGGGCTGTCGTATTCGGAATGCGGCACTACGGGTGACGGTTATGCATGGGTCAAGAAACTTGGACACACGGTGACCAGTACCTATCCAGCGCTCACACCGCTGGTAAGTCCAGCACAATGGGTGCATGCACTCAAAGGCATCACTCTGCCGGACGTTTCGGTCAGCGTAAGTAGTCGCGAACTGCCTAAGCGTGAGCCTCGCGTTACCAGCCGCGGCGGTTTTCTTTGGACCCATTTTGGATGTTCGGGTCCAGCACCCATGAACGTGTCGCGGTTTGTGTCCAGCCTCGCAGAACCCCACAAAGCCAACTTGTTGCTCGATTTAGTACCTGATTTGGGCGAAAGCGAACTGACGCACATGCTCGATGCTGCTCAAGGTGGCAAGAAGAATGTGCAATCCGTGCTTCACCAGTTAATCCCCAAAAACATGGTGCAGTGCTTGCTAAGTCGTGCGTCCATCGAAGAGGGTGTTACACTAGCTGAACTGCCGCGCAAGTCGCGAATGAGTTTAATCGAAGACCTTAAAAAGCTCTGCATACCGCTCAGTGGCACGCGCGGATACGGCAAAGCGGAAGTGACCATGGGCGGTGTGAAGACGCAGGAAGTGAATCCACAAACCATGGAAAGTCGCTTGGCACCGGGCTTGTTTTTGGCAGGTGAAATATTGGACGTCGATGGACCCATCGGTGGCTTTAACTTTCAGGCGGCTTTCAGCACCGGTAACTTGGCGGCCCTCAGTGTTAAGTCGTAAGTGTTAGGTCGTAAGTGTGATGCACGGACCAACCGACAAGGAGATTTACAATGCGAATATTCAATCAAAGCTTGAGTTGTGTGTGCTGGCTGATGTTGGTGAGTTTGGCAGTCGAGTGTCCGGTGCGAGCCGATCAGATGCCGCCCAAGGGGCTCTACGTGGCGGGCTACACCCATCAAACCAGCTACGCTCCGGGAGAACAAGTCGCTCTGCATCTTTCATCGAATGCTGACAAGGTTGCGATCAAAATCTTGCGACTCGGTCCAACGGCCGAAGTGGTACTTGAGAAGGCCGATGTTGCAGTTGCGGAGCAGGTTATACCCGACCGGGCTTCGTCACACGGCTGCAATTGGCCAGTCGCCATACAAATTAATGTCTTGGAGTCATGGCGAAGCGGTTACTATCAGATTCAGCTAACCGTCCAAAAGGAAGACAAGAAGGCAGAATCAACCGCTTTCTTTATTGTGCGCGCTGCCAAGCCGGGTACAAATTCGAAGATCCTGCTTCAGCTCTCCACCAACACCTACAACGCGTATACGAACTGGGGTGGCCATAGTCTGTATGCCTATCATGATCGGGATGGTGTTCAAGGCCATCGCGTTTCTTTCAATCGCCCCCAGCAATCGCAATTCGAAAACTGGGAAGGTCCTTTTGTACGCTGGGCGGAAAGCAACGGCTATGTACTTGAATATGCCGCCAACAGCGACCTGGAGTTTCACCCTGAATTGCTGCAGCACTATAAGTTGGTGCTAAGTGTTGGGCACGACGAGTATTGGTCTTCACCCATGCGCGACAATCTAGAGAAATTCATCGGCGACGGCGGTAATGTGGCTTTTTTCAGCGGCAATACCTGCTGTTGGCAAGTTCGTAGCGAAGAGGCTGGCCGCGCACTGACTTGTTGGAAACAATGGTACAACGTCGATCCGATGTACCGCACGGACAAGGAGCATCTCTTGAGCACACTATGGAGTCATCATCTGGTTAAGCGCCCCGAGAATCAGCTGACTGGAGTTGGATTTTTGTGGGGAGGCTACCATCGGAGTCATGGTCAATTCATGGATGGCCCAGCCTCTTACATCGTTCACCGCCCCGACCATTGGATCTACGCTGGTACAGAGTTGAAACGCGATGATCGATTTGGTGGCAAGGACACCATCGTGGGCTATGAATGCGATGGATGCGAACTGAAGTGGGTCGATGGTCTGCCCGAACCAACAGGTAGTGACGGTACTCCCAAGGATTTCATCGTGCTCGGAAGTTGTCCTGCGCGGTGGGCTCCCGATGACGCCTTCTTCTATGAACGGTTTCCCAAGGACCGTGAAGGTGCAGCCATACTCGGCACCTACACACGCGGTGGGACCGTAGTCACTACTGGCAGCACCGATTGGGCGCATGGCTTGCGCGGCAATGATCCTGCTGTAGTCCAAATCACCAAGAATGTCTTGAACAAGTTGGGTAAGTAATGACGAGTTGGTTGATCCTGGTGCCGACAGCAGTTGAATTGCAGCACTTGCCGATGCACTTTCTCAAAGTGATCGAACGCAAGGGTGGAGCGATTGAACTATGCGGTTTCGGCCCAGTTGTGGCAGCGGCGCGAGCGGCCAGTTTGATAGTGGCTCATCAACCGCAACAAGTGGTGCTGTGTGGTATCGCTGGTTCGTTAGGTGAAACACTGCACCTGGCTAGTGCCTATCGTTTTGATTCCGTAGCCTGTTATGGAATTGGGGTTGGTTGCGGTCAACAGTTTCGATCGGCTTCGAATGTTGGTTGGCGACAGTGGCCCGGCGATGGTGCTGGTCAGGCAGAGAGTGCACCGATCGGAGATGTGATTGAGCTGAGCAAACTGCGAAGTTCAACCGAACACAGGTTACTGCTAACTGCCTGCGCCGCTTCGCAAGATGAGTCCGACGTAGCACTGAAGCGAGCGTTGTATCCTCAGGCGGTGGCTGAGGATATGGAGGCGTTCGCTGTGGCTGCCGCCGGTCAACTTGCTGGAGTGCCGGTTAGCGTCGTGCGTGGAATTAGTAACCGCGCCGGCGACCGAGAACATGCCCACTGGAAGATCGCTGATGCAATGACTGCCGCCGCCGCTCTCGTGGAAGAAATGATTGAGCTATGAGCCAACGGATTCGATTGGGCATTTCAACTTGCCCCAATGATACTTTTGCATTTCACGCGCTGATGAATCGTTTGGTCGATTGGCGTGGACTTGAATTTCAAGTTGAATTGCTTGACATCCAGGAATTGAACGAGCGTCTGTTTCGAGGGGAATTTGAAGTTGCTAAAGCGAGTTTTCATGCGGCGCTGAGGTTAGCGGATCGCATGCTCGTCCTGCCCAGTGGCTCGGCGCTCGGGTTTGGAGTTGGACCACTATTGCTGGCCGCTTCACCGGACACTCGTCCCGGGGATAATTCCCAGGTTGCGTCCAATTCTCAGGTCACGTTGTGTCCTGGTGAATTAACAACTGCCACTTTACTGTTCCAGTTGTTCTATCCAAACACGACGCGTATCGAGCAGGCTGTGTTCTCCGCTATCATGCCAGCCCTGAAAGAGCGTCGAGCTGACTTTGGTGTGTGCATTCACGAAGGTCGCTTTACGTGGCAATCGGAGGGGTTGAGTTTGGTCGAAGATTTAGGAACTCGCTGGGAGTCGGAGACTCATTGTCCACTTCCGTTGGGCGGGATTCTGGGCAAAACCGACTTAGGCGACGAACGATTGCAGAACGTACAAGCGGTGATAGGCGATTCGCTCAAGTACTCCCTAGCCAATCCTGCCGCCGCGCTACCCACGATGCGCATGCATGCTCAAGAGTTTGATGATCGCGTTCTAATGCAGCATGTGGAATTGTACGTCAATGATTGGACAGTCGACTTGGGGCCGGTCGGTCGAGACGCGTTGAATGAACTATCTCGACGGGCTCTCTCGATAGGTTTAGTCGGATCATCGATGCCGATGTTACGCGTTTTGCAGTAGTTGAGTGGTTGAATGTGCGGTAGTGAGCCGACGGCGCTACTTAGTGCTCTGTCCACATTTGATTTTGGGGTTGAGAGTCACAATTGTCTCAATTGTTGCAGCTACGATTGGGACAATCGTGCGACAATAAAACACCGGTTCACTATGGCTCATAAGAAACCCAACCTACCAGAGAAGATATGTGCCCATTGCTCCCGCCCTTTTGCTTGGCGAAAGAAATGGGAAAAGGTTTGGGATCAGGTTCGCTTCTGCAGCGACCGATGTCGGGATGAGGCAAGGAAGAATAAGAGGCTAGAGGAGCGCCCAACTTAGATTTTGGGGTTCACTGTGGTTGGCATGTCCCAGTGTAGCCACCGTTGCCAGACGGTGGACACCATGCGTTTGCCTAACCACCGCTTGGCAGCGGAGGCTACGACCAAACCCAAAATCTAATCTGGACAAAGCACTAGTTCCGCTAGAGTCTAGAGGCTAGATGCCCATGCGTTGAGCCAGGCTTCAACGCTGGAGGGCAGCGGAGTATCGGGGCGATTGATGAAGTACTGCAGGCCAAAGACACTACCATCGCTGTGCCATCCCGAGAGGTGAGCGTCATGTAATACCAGCGACAATTCCGAATCGTCGTGGCCGCGTAAATGAAGCAGTCCCCGAGAATCGAGCCAAACGCATCCCTGTGGCAAAATCGCTTTTTTGAGCATCCAGTGATGTGGAAAGGGTGAGTTTTCGACTTTGGATTCCCTTTCAAACTGGACGATCTCGATGGGTGAAGTAAGCTTTATATGCTTCAGAATTAGGCGTCGTGATTGCTTCGGATCTGTCGCCACATCGATTGCGAAACCAAGCGACGGATTTCTGAAAAGTACGATTTTTCCGTCTACCACGGCGACCCCGTGCAAACGACTGCGAACCGATTGGGATGTCGCAAACTTGGGCTGTTTATTGTTCAACCCGTTAAGCACTGTTGCGTAGTAGTTTACCTCCGACACCTGCTCGTGAAGAAGTCTCAAGTATCTACGACCATGATGCTGGTGCACCACTGAGCTGGAGCGCGTTGAGTTGGCTGAACTTGCTGGCGATTCGACTTCAACGATAACGCAGCCCGATTGCCGAAACAGCAACTTGGGTGCAGGCTTGCAATCAATAACGATTCCTGTGCTCCGGGCGTTGTTGCCACCATCGAGCAGCTGAAAATGTGCAAAGTCGAACGAGTAGACACTGACGCAGTCGACTTCGTTTTGAAACGCGAACCCGGGATAGAACTGAGTCTGCCCCAACTTGTGCCATTGGACTTTGCCTTGGTCATGCATGGCCGCCCAAACGAAAGTCTCCTCATAGAAGAAACGTCCGCCAATGTGCCGTTTGTCACCAAGTGGTTCGGCAGCGAGAATCTTTCCATGGGCATCGAAAATCGTCAGGTCCCGTCCAATTCGCAGCAGATCCGAGTCGAACTCAAAGCGCACGTGGTGTTGCTCACTGCCGCTATCGAGATGAAAGACCTGAGGTTCTTCCGCATCAGACACTCGCACGAGTAGGTGACGTACCTTTTGCGTATTCGCAATTGGCTCAGCCACCACGAGGTCAATATCTGTTTTGCCAGCGCTGGCCCTCAGTATCTCGCCTGGCAAGGACAGCACTTCGATCGCGCCGATCCCAGCCGCGTCGAAACGCATCAAGCGACGATCGTGTGTCAACGTCCACAGGCTTGGCCCATCACCTGGAATTGACCAGCGAGCGGATAAATCGGCCGTGAACCGCAGTGGGCAAGGACTCTGTTGCAAGAACATGGGCAGATGGACCATTGGTCCTTTAGAGGAAACGAGCTTCTTCAGCGGCAAGGCCATGCGCTGTTTATGGAAAACGCTGTCGCCCGAACGAGTGCACTGCAGCAATTCGACCTGCCCTTCTTGGTCTATTCGGGCCAGCAGATAAGGTCGAGGGAATTCAATCAGACATTTCTGAAAGTCGGGATCACGGTAGGTGTTGCGACTGACAATCAACAGTGGTTCGGCGAACGCTTCAGCGTCCTCCTCCCAAGAGGCAGCGAGTTGCACCAACGCGTCGCCTGGGTGCGCATCGGGCTCTAGTCTCGCAAGCTGCGTCACAAGCCCTGCGCGCGTCGATAGATCGTCCGACCAAAAGCTTGCTCCAGCAACGGTGATGACATCTAATTGTGGCCCACGATTGCGATCTTCACTCGCTGCCACGGCCAAAGCGAATGCAGTCGCACGCAGGCGAGTGAGTCCCCACATCCGCACGCCGTTTTCGATCAGCACCCGACGGCGAAGTACTGTATGTTGTGGTGGCGATTCACGACGCAGGTAGAGCGCCTGACCGTGAGCGATTCTAGCCATCAGTAAATCCGGATCAGCCGCCAACTCGGTTGCCAGCAAGCGTTCCGGTTGGCCACGATTGGTGATGTCGCTAACGCCACCGACTTGCAATTCATCTGGATCGCTTGGTCTGCGCGGCAAGGCCAGCATTGAAGCAGCGTTCGCAGCCATTTGAATGAACTGCCCCAACTCATCATCATCTCGCAGATCGCTCAGCAGTTGCGAGTATTGTCTGGCAGGTGGTACCTCCGTATCAACATCGTCTTCTGGCACTTCATCCAAGCCCGTCTGCATCCGTAAACGCACCGACGCGTCGTTCATCGGAGAGTTGGCAAAGTGTAGAAGCGTGTTGATCGCGAGGGCACTTTTGAACTGCGAGACAAAACGTGGCCTGTTGTAAATCACCTCGCGATCAAGCAGCGACAGACGCAACCAATGCATCGCTTCAATCGCTTGTAGCGCTTGCAGATCAAGCATGGAACTAGGTGCGTTCTCCATCAAATCGTTCAACAGCGTGCCTTGACGGGCGGGGCCTTTCCGCAGATCCGCTTCCAATTGACCGCAGGCAACCAGCCAGCGAACAATTCGATCCGAGTTGTCCCGGATGATATGACTGACCGGTCGCATCAACTCCCCGACTCTGGCCTTGGCTGTAGCCACGTCCATCGGCGCTGTCATGGCTTCGATTAAGAACAGAACCGCAGTCAACGATGGCAACCCGCCTCGCTTCCGCAACACAGGCCCGCACACCGCCTCGACTTGGACCGACAAGGCTGCGGTTCGATGGGTGTCAGACCATACAAAGGCTTCGCCGTTTTCCGTGACTTCCCACAAGTCCGGATTGGGCGAGACCGCATAGTCGGGAAGTTCCATGAACACAGTCATCAGCAATCAAACCTGGGGCTTTAGTTTACGTGTTTGCCGACGAATGCTCGAATACTCCCACGCTGCACCGGCTTTAGCAGTTCCATTGGAATCGATGACCACTTCTCGGTTTGCATCCAGAGCATTAGCTGGTCAACTCCTACATCAAAGTGTTCGAGCACTTGGTCGGCAGCGATGCGCGGATACCAAGTCATACCTGCTGGCGTTAATAGGCGTCCATCTTGACATAGAAATTGACAGGCGATCGGTGGTAAAGGGTTGCCGATGACCAGCACTTCCTGCTCGGAGACACATGCCGAGAGTCTTCTCAAGCGAAACTGAGGCGCCGTTTCCACCCAGCATGCGAACTCAGCCAGCGCGTACAAGCCAGCGGAGGCAGGACGTTCGGGACCACCGCGTAGCAAACTGAGTTCAGGGAGGTTCGTTGCCGCAAGCTTACCTGAAAAACCAGCCATCGGTAGCTCGAAGTAGACCACATTGGTCAACTTCTGCCATTCCAAGGCCGGTAGTCGTTCGGTGGCGACCGTGGATCCGAGTGGAACCAAAAGATGATTTTCCAGCAAGTGAAAGTGGCGACCGTTCAAGCATGAAGCGACTCCTCCAACCCCTTCATCGTCGCTTCGATAGCGGATCCAGAGATTAGATTTTTCGATGGCGACTTGGGCCTGGCTATTCAGCAGTTTCCCTAGGACGCTTAGATCGGCATCTGGCAGCAACTTGACCACCAGCGTTTCACCTTCGCTGGCTGCTTTCATGCTTGTATCCCACTCACATGCTGCCCATGCATCAGCAGTCTCCGCTCTGTTGGCTAAGCGCTTTTCGAATCTCAGCGACTCTACCGCGTAAATGTTCACGCGAATCGGCATTCTTGACCCATTCAACGCGTGCCGCCAGCAACGCGAGCGAGTCAACGGCGCTTGGTTTGGCAGGTTCACTGGCTATCAAGTCGAGAGCCTGCGCTAGCAGCTCAGGTTCAGGTCCTTGTTCTGGTCGCGACAAAGGATGCTCGGAGTCCGGAGTACCGTCGGTGGCACGCTCACTGAATTCCTTGATAACCGACTCGACATGCGCGTTCAGCATTTCCATTTGAGCTGGATTATCCCAGATGTAGCGCAGCACCCAAAGGTCGCTGACGATGGTCGACTGCCGGCCACAAACCACTGCGCTGGCGGCCAGCACTCGCTGCAAACGTACCGCTCTTCGATCGCTGATCGGCATCCCCGCTTCTCGCAAGCGACCGATCAAAGCGATGTAGGCTTTACGAGAAGCGGTCAGGTCAACGGTCGCAATGGCTGATTGAAGCAACCTTGCGTCAGCGATCGAAAGGGTTGGCTCGGGGATCTCCGTTGATTCACGTAACCAGCCGGTATTGAGCACCTCACCCAGTCGATCGTTCGCGACATTGCCACAATGAACTCGCAACAGAAAGCGATCAAACAGCGCCGCGAGCGCTTCATCTTCAGGCAATCGATTGCTGGCTCCGATGGCAAGCAGCATGGGCAACTTGGACGTTTCCCTGCCACGTCGAAACACGCGTTCGTTGAGTGCCATCAGCAGACTATTGAGGACTGCGCTGTTTGCATTCAACAGTTCGTCAAGAAATACAAAGTCGGCCTCAGGAAGCATCCCTTCGGTATTGGTGACCAAATCTCCCTCTCGCAAGCGTCGCAAGTCGAAAGGTCCAAAGAGCTCACTGGGCTCGGTAAATCGCGTCAGGAGATAATCAAATGAGCGACCGTTGAGCCGTGCGGCGAGTTCCTGCACTAACGCACTTTTGCCGGTGCCTGGCGGTCCCAGCAAGAACGTGTTTTCGCCAGCGATTAGCGAAACCCCCATGATCTCGACAATTTCGTCTTTACCAACCAATCGACGCTTAATGGGTTCTAGCACATTGCTGCGTAGTCTGACGGCAACGGATAGCCACTCTGTACTAACCAAGGATGATTCCCTTCCAACTGTAAATGTTATCTACGATTCGTTTGATGTTGAGCATTTGGTTGCTATGAAGCGATCTGGATGAACTTTTGCTTGTTTTTCGTTTTGCTTGTTCTTCATAACCCGAAGCGTTAGCGAGGGGCCTTTCTGCATCCTCAGGTCGACGCCGTAACTTGTTCCCTCGCTGACGCTTCGGGTTGCGAAAGCCTGAACTCGCAACATCAAAACCACTGTTTCAACTTCGCCACTGTTTCAAGTTTGCCACTGTTTGAAGTTTGCCACTGTTTGAAGTTTGGATGTGCTCCGACTGCTTGGGCGATGTGCGGGGCAAGCAGTGGATGTTGGGCCAGCTGTTCATCTTTGCTTTCGACCACGCGATCAACCAGTACACTCCGAAGACAATTATTGGACAGCAATAATTCCAACTTAGCCTGACTTACATCCGCTTGCACGCCCACTAATGATAGCGGCCAGCGATGTCCGATTTGAATTAGCTGCTGCAAGAGCGAGTCGTAGGGGCCGATCTGCTGGCATCGAAGAATGAGGCTATTGAAGAATCGAAAACCCAAATCCGCCGACCAATGCTCCCTCACCGATTCCCCTTTGGGCTCTTGTTCCGCCAGGCGAATCGGCAGGTTGGTGTTCACTTCGGTCCGATTCATCAATAGGTTACAGCCCCAAGCAAGAACCTGGAGGCTCCACTCCGCCGCCTTTAAGTCCAGCTGCGGTGCCTCGAATGCGGCCTCCGCGCGGGCCAGTGCATCCGCTGCTCGAATTGTCTCCGCTAGTTCCTCTGAAATCTCGATTGAGTCGTCCCAAGACACGGCAACAACCGTCCCAGTTGCAAAAAGCTGACGAACGAAGGAGGAGATGAACATCAGTTTTCGTCTATGCAAAAAGGTTACAATTAACCACTAACGCGGTACGGTTGATTATTGGTCGTGGAAACCGTCAAGGTTTTCGAGGCAGTACCCTCGAAATGCTTGACGGCTTGTTGATTATTGTGCCACGGGCAGTGTGAGCCGACGGCGCTAGCTAGGGGCTTGTTCATTTAATGTCAACGCAAAATGATAACAATTAACCGATGGGCGTTAGCCCCGGTTTTTGCTCTGGCAACCGCCGCTA
This sequence comes from Pirellulaceae bacterium, assembly GCA_033761895.1. Taxonomy (GTDB): domain Bacteria; phylum Planctomycetota; class Planctomycetia; order Pirellulales; family Pirellulaceae; genus Aureliella. The sequence goes on from JANRMD010000116.1 coordinate 18,683, forward strand.
ACGCGGTACGGTTG
>JANRMD010000117.1:0-7501 GCA_033761895.1 Pirellulaceae bacterium
TGGCGCTTTCCAAGTTGACCTACGATCGCATGAAAGTCCTCATCGTTCGCGATGCGGCGTCACAACAAGAGGTCGATGAATCCGCTGCAGCCATGCGACAAATGGAAGCGGCTGTTAACGTCGATAAAGCCTCGCTAGCCAACGCAGAACTGCAGCTTTCCTACACCAAGATTACCGCTCCGATCCGCGGACGTGTAGGTCTGCGCATGCTCGATCGTGGCAACATGGTCAAAGCCAATGACGTTACAGGCATCGCCGTCATTACACAACTCCAACCCATTTCGGTTGTCTTCTCTATTCCCCAAGATGACATTCCTGCGGTCAGACAACGCCTGAATGAGGCGGGTTCGATTGAAGTGCTGGCTTACGATCGCAGCTTTAAAGAGTTGATCGCGACCGGCAATTTTACAGCAGTCGACAATCAAGTGGACGCGTCCACAGGCACTCTAAAGCTGAAAGCGACCTTTGCGAACGAAAAAGAGACATTGTTTCCCAATCAGTTTGTCAACATTCGATTGCTGGTAAAGCAATGGGAAGATGCCATCGTCGTGCCCTCGACCGCTATCCAACGCGGACCTGATTTCCCGTTTGTTTATATCGCTAAAGAAGATGAGACCGTAGACATACGCCAAGTTGAAATCGCTTTTTCGGACGCCGGAAAAACGGTGATCCAAACCGGTATCGCAGCCGGCGAAAAAGTTGTCGTTGAAGGGACCGATAAACTGCAGCCTGGCGGCAAAGTCACTTTGCCTGGCAGCAAGCCACCCTCGCAGGATAAAGCTGGTGCTGGTAAACCCAGCGAAAGTAAACCCAGCGAAGGTAAATCCAGCGAAGGTAAACCCAGTGAAAGTAAACCCAGTGAAAGTAAACCCATTGAGTCAAAGTAGACTAACCGTCACCGGAAAGAACTCCTCGCTCTAACTCTCTCGCTTTCATCCAACCTCCAACTACACCCGTCGAATGAATGTATCCAAGCTATTTGTTATTCGACCTGTAGCCACCGCCTTGTTGATGGTCGCAGTCCTGTTGAGCGGTTGGATCGCTTATCGCCAACTGCCTGTATCTGCGTTGCCGCAAGTCGACTATCCAACGATCCAGATCGTAACTTTTTATCCTGGTGCCAGCCCGGACGTGATGGTGTCGTCCGTCACGGCACCACTTGAACGCCAGTTTGGACAGATTCCAGGTTTGTCGCAGATGTCGAGCTCCAGCACAGAGGGTTGCTCGGTCATCACTCTAAGGTTTCTGCTAGAGCTGGACATCGACATCGCCGTTCAGCAAGTGCAGGCGTCAATCAATGTAGCGTCCAGCTTCTTGCCACGAGACTTGCCGAATCCACCGATTTACTCGAAGGTCAACCCTGCTGACGCTCCGATCCTGACGTTCGCATTAACCTCCGAGACCGTTCCGCTGGCTCGAGTTCAAGATCTGGCGGATACGCGATTGGCTCAAAAACTATCGCAAGTTTCAGGCGTGGGCCAGGTGAGTGTCACCGGCGGCCAAAAGCCCGCTGTACGTGTTCAAGCCAATCCAACTTCTCTGTCGGCGATGGGCCTGACGTTAGAGGATGTGCGAACCAGTTTGGCATCTGCCAACGTGAACTTGGCCAAGGGCAGCTTTGATGGTCCCAAACAAGCGATCATTATCGGAGCCAACGACCAGCTCTTTACCGCGGACCAGTTTCATGAGCTGATCGTAGCTTACCGCAATGGTGCTCCGGTCAAACTTGGCGAAGTGGCCAATGTGATCGATGACGTTGAGAACATTCGGCAGTTCGCTTGGCACAACACCACACCCGCAGTCTTGCTGAATATTCAACGGCAACCTGGTGCGAATATCATCGAAGTGGTGGATCGCATCTACGCCATGTTGCCGCAATTGAAGCAATCGTTACCAGCCACGGTAGGCATCGAAGTGCTAACCGATCGCACGGTTACCATTCGGGCGTCCATCGAGAGCGTTAAGCACGAGTTGCTGTTCACGATTGGCTTGGTTGTGCTGGTGATTTTTTTGTTCCTGCGCAATCTTCGGGCGACGATCATTCCAAGTGCTGCGGTGCCTTTGTCCATCGTGGGCACGTTTGGTGTGATGTATCTGCTGGGTTACACGCTCAATAACCTGACCTTGATGGCCCTGACGATTTCAACTGGATTCGTAGTTGATGATGCGATTGTGATGATCGAAAACATCATGCGGTATGTTGAAGAGGGTGAACATCCATTGGCCGCATCCTTGCAAGGATCCAAGGAAATCGGCTTCACCATCATTTCGCTCAGTATCTCTCTGATTGCAGTGCTTATTCCGTTGCTCTTCATGGGCGACGTGGTCGGTCGACTGTTCCGGGAGTTCGCGGTAACGCTCAGCGTTACGATTCTTGTCTCGGCCGTTGTGTCGCTAACGTTGACACCGATGATGTGCGCGTTGCTGCTGATTCATCGTCCCGCTTTGGCAAAGTCGCATAAGACGGAACAGAATGAGCGTCTGCCATTTATGCTCGGCGTGTACGCAGCGTCCCTGAGATTGGCGCTCCGGCATCAAGTCGTAACGATGCTGATCTTCCTGTCAACGGTAGTGGGTACAGCTTATTTGTATGTGATGATTCCCAAAGGGTTTTTCCCGATTCAGGACACTGGGATTCTCCTGGGCATTACAGAAGCTGATGAAGACACTTCGTTTAACAACATGAAAGCCAAGCAGGAGTTGTTAAACGCAGTTGTGGCGGATGACCCTGCCGTTGCGAGCATCTCAAGCTTTATTGGAATCGATGGAACGAATCTGATGCTGAACAATGGCCGGATCCAAATCAATCTTAAGCCACATGATGAACGGAGTGAGGACATCAGTGCGGTCATGAATCGGATCCAAGCCCGCGCGGATCAAGTTGAAGGTATCCGTCTGTTCTTGCAGCCCGTACAAGATCTGTCTGTAGATACTCGAGTCTCTCGCACGCAGTACCAATACTCGCTTGAGGACGCCAGCAGCGAGGAACTGAACGAATTTGTACCCAAGTTCGTCGAACGCTTGAAGCAGCAACCGCAGCTGCAAGACGTTACAAGCGACCAATCCAACGCGGGAAAAGAAGCCAAGCTGATCATCGATCGGGATACGGCCTCGCGGCTGGGCGTTACGCCGATGATGATCGACGACTTGCTTTACGATGCTTATGGTCAGCGCCAAGTGACGACCATGTTTACGCAGCTGAATCAATACCGTGTGATTCTCGAAGTGCTGCCCGAGTTTAAGAATTCGCTGGCTGACGTAAGTTCACTTTATGTTCGCACGACCGGTGGCCGTACCGCGCCGCTAGACTCTTTCACTCGACTCGAGCAACGCAACGTCCCGTTAGCGATCAATCATCAAGGGCAATTCCCGGTGGTTACCGTTTCATTTAACGTCACGCCCGGTACCTCGCTCGGCGCGGCCGTAAGCGCCGTCGAAACAACCGCCCAAGAGCTTGAGATGCCTGCCAGCATGACGGGGCAGTTCCAGGGCTCTGCGGAAGCCTTCCGAAATTCCCTGTCCTCAACCCCCTTGTTGCTTCTAGCCGCCTTGGTGACGGTCTACATCGTTTTGGGAGTGCTGTACGAGAGTTACATCCATCCACTGACGATTCTGTCGACGTTGCCCTCTGCGGGCGTTGGTGGTTTGCTGGGAATGATCCTGTTTCGTTTTGATCTTGGGGTCGTCGGGATCATCGGTATCATTCTGTTGATCGGCATCGTCAAGAAGAATGCGATCATGATGATCGATTTCGCCTTGCATGCTCAACGAACTGAGAAGAAGTCGCCCGAGGAGGCCATCTATCAAGCGTGCTTGTTGCGCTTGCGTCCGATTTTGATGACCACGATGGCGGCCATCTTGGGCGCGGTTCCGTTGGCTGTGGGCGCTGGCGTTGGGTCGGAACTTCGTCAACCGCTGGGTGTGTGCATTATTGGTGGCTTGCTGGTCAGTCAAATGCTGACTCTATATACGACTCCCGTCATCTATTTGTGGTTCGATCGCATCAGTCGATTTCGCAGTCGCGAGGCAACACAACTTCAAGGGGCAACCCAGCTAGGAGGGATGGGCCATGAATCTTTCTGAGCCGTTCATTCGCCGCCCGGTTGCAACCACTTTGTTGACGTTGGCGCTGACCTTGGCAGGAGCCATCGGTTACTTCCAGCTACCTGTTTCGCCCCTGCCGCAAGTCGATTTTCCAACAATTTCAGTATCAGCCAGTTTGCCCGGCGCCAGTCCAGAAACGATGGCTACTTCAGTCGCTACGCCGCTGGAGCGAGCACTCAGTCGCATAGCGGGTGTCACGGAGATGACCTCCACCAGTAGCCTCGGATCTACCAGCGTAACGTTGCAGTTTGAGCTTGACCGCGATGTCAACGGTGCAGCGCGTGAAGTGCAAGCGGCCATTAACGCCGCACGTAGCCAGTTGCCCGCGAATTTGCCTAACAATCCTTCTTATCGAAAAGTCAACCCAGCAGATTCCCCCATCATGTTGATCGCACTCATATCTGAGGTGTACACCAAACCGCAGATGTATGAGTACGCATCCACAATCTTGCAGCAGAAACTTTCGCAAGTTCCAGGGGTGGGGCAGGTCTTTGTGGCCGGCGGCTCGGCTCCAGCGGTTCGTATCGATGTCAATCCGACCATTCTTAATCAATACAATCTTGGATTGGAGGATCTACGAACCGCACTCGGTGCTGCCAACGCAAATCGTCCCAAAGGGATGATCGAAGAAGACAACATGCGCTGGACGTTGAACACTACCGATCAACTGATGACGGCCGACGAGTACCAACCGTTGCTGGTGGCCTATCGCAACGGAGCTCCGATTCGTCTGCGCGACGTGGCGGATGTTACCGACTCGGTTGAAGACGTGCGCTCATTCGGACTAGCCGATGGTCGACCTTCGATCAGCGTGCTGATCTTCCGTCAGCCGGGTGCGAACATCATTGCTACGGTAGATCGAATCAAGGAGCTTCTGCCGACTCTGGACGCCCAATTGCCAGCTGAGATCACCCTTGATCTGGCTATGGACCGCTCCGCCACCATTCGCGCATCGCTGGAAGAGGTGCAACGCTCGCTGATGATCTCGGTTTGCCTAGTGATCGTGGTGGTATACCTGTTTTTGCGAGACTGGAAAGCAACTATCATCCCGGCGATTGCGGTGCCGGTATCGTTGGTGGGCACTTTCGGTGTCATGTATCTGCTTGACTACAGCTTGGACAACTTGTCGTTGATGGCACTCACGATCGCAACTGGATTTGTCGTCGACGATGCAATTGTGGTGACGGAGAACATCAGTCGCTACTTGGAGAAGGGGATGCCGGCGCTCGAAGCCTCCATCCGCGGCGCTCGTGAAATCGGCTTTACGGTTCTCTCGATAACGGTTTCCTTGATTGCGGTGTTCATCCCAATTCTGTTGATGCGCGGCGCGGTAGGAATGCTCTTTCGGGAATTTGCGGTCACTCTTTCGGTGGCGATCTTAATCTCGTTGGTGATTTCGTTGACTACGGCACCAATGTTATGCGCCTTGCTACTCAAACCGCACAAACAAACTTCGGAGACCAAACGCTATTGGTTAGAGAATGCCTATGGCTGGTGTCTGAGTATTGTCTTACGATTTCCAGGATGGACATTGATTGCGATGGCGGTCATCGTCGGATTCAATGTTTACTTGTATGTGAACATCGCTAAGGGCTTTTTTCCACAGCAAGATACGGGTCGACTCGTTGGGAACATTGTTGCCGATCAAGGTACCTCCTTCCAAGCCACGGTCGAACTCGTAAAGAAGTTTGGCAAGATTGTCAGCGAAGAACCTGCGGTGGATCGCGTACTGATTTCCGCCGGTGGCATGGGTGGCGGCAGTTCCAATTCGGCGCGCGCCTTCGTGACGCTCAAGCCGCTCAGCGAGCGCAAGGAAACCATCGATGCAGTGCTGGCCTCTATACGCAAAAAGTCCGGTGGTATTTCGGGGGCAAATCTCTTCATGCAGCCCGTTCAAGAGATTCGAATTGGTGGCCGTCCCACAGGAGCTCAGTATCAATACACGCTGCGCGGCAGCAACTTGAAAGAGTTGAATGAATGGAGCGTCAAGTTGATGGCGGCCATGCGCAAGATTCCTGAAATTACTGACGTGAATGCTGATCAGCAGGATAAAGGGCGAATGACGCGACTGGTTGTCAATCGGGACGTCGCATCGGCGATGGGCATCGATTTCAACACGATCGATAACACTCTGTACGATGCCTTCGGTCAGCGGCCGGTTTCGACGATGTTCCGCGATCAGAACCAGTACCGTGTTGTGATGCAATTGCAGAGTCAATTCGCGCAAACACCCGAAGCGCTGACCAATATCTACTTGCGTTCACCGCAGAATTCGCAGATACCGCTCCAAGACCTTTACGAAGTCGAATCGCGGAACACGTCACTATCCGTGGCTCATTCCGGTTTGTTTCCGAGTGTCACAATTTCGTTTAATCTGTCACCTGGGAGCGCACTGGGCGACGTGGTTCCGCTGATTGAGGGTGCGAGTGCGGAGCTAGGGATGCCGGAAGGCATTCAAGGCAGTTTTCAGGGGACCGCGCAGGCCTTCCAAGATTCTTTATCGAACCAACCGATGTTGATTCTGGCTGCATTGATTGCGGTCTACATTGTGCTGGGCGTGTTGTATGAAAGCTACATTCATCCGTTGACCATTCTCTCGACTTTGCCGTCAGCTGGTGTGGGGGCCATTCTGGCACTCATTCTGTTTCGCATCGATTTGAACGTCATCGGTATGATTGGCATACTGCTACTGATTGGCATCGTCAAGAAGAACGCCATCATGATGATCGATTTTGCGATCATCGCCGAGCGAGAACGGGGTTGGACTCCTCGCGATGCCATTTTCGAAGCTTGCTTGCGGCGTTTTCGCCCCATCATGATGACGACCTTGGCGGCGCTGTTCGGCGCCTTGCCGTTAGCCCTGGGGCGAGGCGATGGAGCTGAGTTGCGTCAACCGCTTGGCATCGCAATTGTTGGAGGCCTAATTGTCAGCCAGTTCTTCACGCTCTTCACGACGCCCGTAGTTTATCTGTACTTGGACCAGTTCATGACGCGTCGCCGCAAGGCGGAACCTTTGCCACAAGATGTTGGAATACTCGTCAACCCGCGATTGAGTACCGCTTCCGACGCTTGACGCTCTTAAGATCTATACCTCGCAGTAGCATCGTAAACTCATCGCTACGGATCTCAACGCACGTTGCCCGACCGAGGAGTGGTTTCGAAGTTGTAGTCGAAAATAACATTCAGTCGATTTTAAACGCAAAGTCAACTCAGCGACATCAGCATTAGATAGACTTCGCGCGACTTGGACCGCCCGACTTCGAAACCCGCGGCTAGTTTGCTATTGTCTTATGTGTGGGGGCGCAAAAAAAAGAGGATGCCTCGAAACTGGTGTTTTCCTTTCGGAACCAGGACGTTGGAGGTCATCCCCATGGTTAGTAGAAGAGCATACAGTCGG
>JANRMD010000118.1:0-44730 GCA_033761895.1 Pirellulaceae bacterium
CGATAAATTGAAGGCATTGGTGGCCGAACGCTTGAAGAACGCCGAGTGGATCGCTTCGACACGCGGCCGTTTGGGATCGCTGAGCTGGTTTATGAAGTGCCTCAAAGAACCGCTGTCGAGGATGGTCAATAAGGCTGAAAAGTGCACCGGTGCGTTCTTCGAAGGACGGTTCAAATCGATCGCAATTCTCGACGAACAAGCCCTGCTGTCCGTGTGCGCCTACATCGATTTGAACCCGGTGGCCGCAGGAATCGCCGCTGTTCCTGAGGAAAGCGACCATACCTCAGTGAAAGCCCGCGTCGACCACGTTAAGAATCAAGGCCGAATCAAGGACCTGCAAGCCGCTCTGGCTGGCAGCGTGGCTGGTTCGCGAGCTGCGAAGGAGTTGGAGGAGGCGCTGTGGCTGATTCCGATCGAGGATCGCCGTCAGTTGGATTCGCAGCGTGAAGGGATGCTCAGCGGATTTACGCTCGGCAATTACCTGATGTTGGTCGAGTATACCGGCCGGTTGCTTCGCGAAGGCAAAGCGTCCATTTCAGCGGAATTGGCTGACATTTTCGAGCGACTTGGCAGTTCAGCCGCACTCTGGCAAGCCCGTTTGCAGAAGCTCAGTGGTGGCCGAAGTCTTGGTCGGTTTCTAGCGTCCAGTCGCGAGCGTTTGCGGGAAGTCGCGCAGAAACTCGGCGTTCACCACTTGGCCAATCTCGACGGCTGCCCGGCATAGAGTAGCCGAGCGTTTGTCCGATCCAAATTCTAATCTTTTATAGTTGCAATTGCATGCAACCTTTCTAGTGCTGCGCCTTCAGTCCTTTTTCGGCTTAAGGATTTCCGAATCCTGGGCGAAATCTTACGGGAAGATGCGCCCATTTGAGGCAAGCTGACCCAAATCGGCTCATTGGCAGAGCTTTAAGTGCCGACAATCCGAATGCTGTTGTCGGCTTGCCGTTTGTCCATAGCCTGTCCTCAATCTTCAGTCCATAGCCTGTCCTTTACGTTTTCGACTAGTGCTTACCAGCGTTAGCAGGCACTAGCACCTGGGCAATGCATTTAGTCCAGATGTCAGCCTACATCGCAACCGACAATGACAGCCCGCCTGAGTAAAGCTTGAAATATCGATGACTAACGTTTGAAAATATCATGTCAAATTGTTAGTACTCTCAAACAACTATTTGAGTCCCAATCTAACTGTAATTCTTGCTCGCCAATATGCGGATGTTCGACCAACCACTTCGAAAGCGGTGCGACGACGTCGGTCTCAATAAATCGCTGCAATGGACGGGCGCCGAGATTGGACTCAAAACCAACTTGAGCCAAATGTTCTACAAGTGCTGGTGTCCAACTTAACTTGCGGCCATAGCGTTCTAAGCCCTCGCGATGGCATAGGTCGCGAAGTTCTTTTTCGGTGATGCGATGAATGACCTCGCGACTGAGCGGTGAGAATGCAATCACACCATCGAGTCGATTGAAGAACTCGGGGCGGAACGCCTTGCGAACGACGCTGCGATAGTCGACGCGATTGTCCTCGCTAAATCCAAGCGACGATCCAACGCGAGCCCCGAGATTGCTTGTCATCAAGATCACGGTGTTTCGAAACGATGTCACCCGCCCTAATCGATCTGTCAAACGCCCCTCGTCCAAGACGCTAAGCAAGATATCAAAGACCTCAGCAGACGCTTTTTCGATCTCGTCGAGCAACAGGACGCTCAGCGGCTTCGAACGAATTTGCTGAACCCAACTGGCTGAGTTCCCCTCGGAATCGTTCAGTAACCGGTGTCCCGCTGAACCACCCGTGTATTCGCTCATATCCAATCGCACCAAGGGAACTTTCTCGTGACTTGCACCAAACAGGTACTTTGCGAGCGACTTGGCAAGCTGTGTTTTTCCGACACCGGTCGGTCCACACAACAACAAGCAGCCAAACGGTCTTTTAGGATCCTGCACAGCCGACTTTGCGCGAGTGACCACACCGGCGATTTCCAAGCAGGCTGCATCTTGGCCGATCACATCCTTAGCAAGTGTCGCAGCTACATCTTCTTTACAAAGGGAGATCGCATCATCGATCATCGACAGAGGCAGCCCCGTCTTCTTGGAAAATTGAGCTAGCATCCAAGATACAGTCCAATTCTTCTCAGCCGTCTTCAATCGCCGCTTACCCGCAAGCTCGTCGACCAAACGCATTGCCGGTCCGGGCGGTGAGCTATGACGTTGGAATTGCCGGCACAGTCGGGAAAGATGGGGCGGCAACTCGGAATCATAACTGATGTCAGTTGATTGCAGACGATTGTGCAAGGTCGTTCGCAGCAGTTCCACTTCGTGTTCAATTTGCATCGGCGCGACATGAACTAACGGTAGAGAATCAATTAGGCTCGGCAGCAATCGACGACACGCATCCAACTCGGTTAACGTTGCTTCCGATACCAGTCGCAAACTCCCGCTACGTAGGTATGGGATCAAAAAAGCCGCGAGCGAGTCGCGTGCTTCGCGGCCACCCACGGATACCAAGTCCAATAAGTTCTCGATAACAAGTACACCGTCAATGTCGGCCAACTCTGCAATGACCGATTCCAACCTCTGCTGCCATTGTCCCAAGTAACGCATGCCTGCAATCAAGCGACCGCCACTACTGCTCCAGAACATCTGCGTTGCTGAACCTGACGTCCCCTCTTTCTTCAGCTTTAGCTCGGCGCGTCTAGCCGATTGCAACTCCTTGGCAGCGATGGCAATCAATGTCGACTTTCCAACGCCCACATCGCCGACCACTAGACAACTCCCTTTGAGAATTGTCCTCCGCAAGTTGCCAATCACTTCGCCTCGAGCACCGCTTGGCAGAGCCAAATTGCGATTGTCGGACAGTGGTTCAGCAACTTCGGATAAAACTCGCGGTGAGGCACCGCGCTTCATCCCCGCTGGTTCGGCCAAGGTCAACCGCATCCATCGCAGTTCGCTTTGCAGGGGAGGCCACAAGCGGTGGAGTTGCTGCGGTGTCAGCGTCGCTGTCAACGAGCGCACGGTCTCCGTCAACATCGTCCTCATCAAAGCAGGTTCAGGGATAAACAAGATCTCAGAGAAGTCGGGCAACATACAATACTGTTGCTCCCGTTCGTCGATCAGTTCAACGTAGCGCACCGGCAAGGCGATTCGCGGACCAGCTGGGTAGCGACGTTCTTTGTGAATAATGGCTGGTTGGACCGGGAACGACTTCGTGAAGAGCTTTGCATCTTCCCAAGTTGGCAGAGTCGAGATGCGATGTTTCTTGATTTCACGAATCAAGTTGCGTTTCAGCAATCGAAGGGCCTGTTCAACGGAGACTCCCGCAGCTTGGTGCGACAAGCCATCGAGCAATTGCGCAACCGCAACTCCATTCTTGGGCTGTGTGACGATTACTGGCATGCGCACGAACACGTTAACTGCTTGCTCCTTCCTCGATGGACTCACTTAGAATGGTCGAACTGCGAACGGTACGTAACTCGGGCGGGATGGGCATACACTGCATCCACCAACGTCGCACACGTTCGTGACCAACACCTGCTCTCGTCCAATTCTCGGAAGTAATAGACAGACGATTTCCAGAAACATAATCCACAATCTCGTTACTCAAAGATCCTCGGATAACGTCGCTGGGCATCAATTGCAAGTTAGGCGTGTGCATCTCCATGTTTGGGAACCCGTTGGAGGCAGACCAGATAATCTCGTTCAGTTCATTAATGCTGGGGCTTCCAATGATGGGAATCGCCTGGAGAGAACGCAAGTGTGATGCCTGTTGTTTTTCTTGAGTTTGATAGGTTCCCAACAGTGGGCCAAGCAGTCCAATGAGTGAAACGCCAGACACAAGATAATAGCCTTGAACAAGTTCTTGAGAGGCCACTTCCCCTATGACTTCGTATTGGAATCGATTCTTGAAGCATCCTGCCAGTAGTGGAAGTAGACTTGGCGAATGCATCCTGCCTCTCAAGGCCAGGTAGTCGTTGAAGCTACGTTGCACACCTAAGCGTCTTTGATACTCGTAATCCGTAGTAAGCGGGTTGATTCCAATCAACCATTTTCGTGGTGTCAATGCGGTGCTTACGAGCGCACTGGCGAGAATCAGGCTTTCGGACAACTGCCACGCCAGGTCACGATTGGTGTATTGATCGTAATGGCGTTCGCTCTGGCCATCAGAGATCGTCTGCCGCATGTCTTCTTCGTCGATCCACTCGCGCAAGAACCTCTTGGTGCTGGCCATCCGAAAGCCGTCCGATTTGCGTTTCACTGCGGAAGGGCCCGGTGAGGCATCCATTCGCGGTTCAGACTTTTGGCTCAACCGAAATCGAGCGACTTTCAGTAGTTCGCTGCAATGATAGACCTGTTCGCGGAGCGCGTAATAAGAGGCGTTGTGATTATGGAGTTGCATTTCTTCATCACGAACTCTCAATTCATCCGCCAATTCGGAGAGCTGTGAGTCGAGTTTTACCTGCAGCGTTTTCCCAATCTCTACGAGTTGCTCAAGATTGGTATTCGCTTCGTAATCGCGCTGAGTCGCAATACTCAACGCCCGAGTTTGGCAAGTGAGTTTACGATCGTTCTCAGCGATCCGCACCAAAGAGGGCTGGTTGGTCGACAGTGCGGAAAGTGCATCACCGAGAGGTTGAATCACTTCGCGTTCCAACATTCGCCGCACGGCGCGGGCACCCAGTTGCGCATCGAAGCCTGCATCTACCACCGCTTGGACTGCGTTTTCATCGATCGCCACGAAGACCTGGCGGCGTTTGATTCCGTCTCTTGCAAGCACCTGTTCGAGTTGAATCTGAACGATCTGCTTGACATCTTCAGCATCAAGCGCGCGAAAAGCGATGACTTCATCAATACGATTGAAGAACTCTGGGCGAAAGAAACTCTGCGCTGCTTTGGTAAAAACTTGTGACTGACGGGCCGCTGACGTATCGAAGCCAACTCCGGCCGATTGCTCCCGCGCCCCTAGATTGCATGTCATGATGATGATTGAAGATCGAAAGTCAGCCACACGCCCGCGCGCGTCTGTCAGACGACCTTCACCCAATACTTGCAGTAGGTAATCAAAAACGTCTGGATGAGCCTTCTCAATTTCGTCCAGCAAGATTACGCAGTTGGGCTTGCGGCGCACGGCTGCAGTCAACCGACCATCGGGCTCGTCGAAAGTTCCGACAAGTTGTTCGGCAGCGAAGGGCGTGGTCAACTCATTCATATCCAAACGAACCAGGTGAGATTCATCCTCAAATAGCAGCCGCGTTATCGCCTTGGCCGATTCGGTTTTGCCAACTCCGGTCGGTCCGAGAAACAAGAGCACGCCCAGCGGTCGGTCCGTAGGCTGCAGATTCTGAGTAAACCGAATCACAATGCGTGCGAGCGCAGCTACCGCGTCCGGCTGCCCGATGATCTGCCCTTCAATCTGATGCCGAATCGCTGCTTGTTGCCCCAGCCGATCGACCAGGAAAGGAAGCGAAGAACCGGTCTGCCGAGCGGCCAACTCTAACACGGAGGTACGCTGAACGGTCGAAGAAGCGTGCTTGCCCAACGAGCGAACCATCTCAATCGCTTTGCCTGGAAAGGCTTTTTCAGGCGACAGCATCTCCTGTTGTCGCATGACTAACGGGACGACTTCGGGATGAAAATAAACTTGATCTCGAACCTCGATGAGCTGCGTTGCTTCGAGCACGATTGGCAGTGAAGACTCGCTATCCAAACTTGGAATGTGCACGATGTGGAAACGGTCCGCAAGAGCGCGGTCGCGTCGCCGCAGGATAGCAAGCTCTTCAGGGGTTGCTTCGACAACAATTCGAACACGGTGTTCTGATAGATAGCTCCGCAAAACGTCGGCAGCACTCAGACTGCTATCTCGCGTACGACCGGCTGAAAAGAACGTGACCAAGTCGTCGAAATAAAGCACGTGATCCCGTCGCGTCGCCTCACGAAGAATCGCCAACCAGCGCTGTTCCCACTGCCCCAAATACGACATGCCACTGATTAATCGCTGGGGTGCGAGCCACCAGACCTGGGGTCGATTCCCCTTAGCGTCGCGAAATCGATCTGTGCGGCGTCTTACACATTCCCGGAAGATTGCAGATTTGCCGGACGAGGGCTGGCCAACGATCATCACTCCCTGGCGATCCTCTCGCTGCAGCATCCGGTCAATTTCATGGATGAATCTCTCGCGCCCGATGACAACATCAAAGTCGCCGGAGATATCGTCCAAACACTGACCCACCTTGTGCAGTTCTTCACTGCCACTGGTTTTGGTGCCACCAAAGATCGCGGCGAGTATATTCTTGGGCGGCTTGTTCGATTTCACTGCCGTCTCGACTTCGATCTCGATCGGCTCGATCCAGAGATCTCCTTCGACACTAACCGACTGAAGCAAAGCCTCTTGGCGGAGCCCAAGTTTCTCCTGCGCCCAATGTGAGTACACCTCGACGGCTCTCGCTTCCAAATTATCCAAGCTTCCCATTTCGAAGGAGACTTCAGGAACCGATGGCGACATCACCAAATAGCGTTCGAACTCGGGCACAATGACCGCTAACAACTTCCATCGCAGCGTACGGCCACGAAGCACCAGTGTCAGCTTCAGTACTTTGGTGATAGTTCTTGAGTCATACAACCAAGAACTGATCCAATGCGATTTACCATCACGAATCCACTCATTAACCGCCTTGCGCATCTTGCTGGAGAGTTTTGAAAGTGCGGTGCTAAGCAATGGATCGCGAGTGACGATCTTCTGACCGTTAAAGGGTTGGCATACATAAACGCTACGACCCTCCTCTCGTTCAACGGTCACATAAGCAGCAAAAGTTAGTCGCATGAATCAAAAACAGGCAAGGAAATTGTTGACGCTGGCAACGGCGGCCGTATCTAGATTCTACCTGAGTTAGACGCGACCTGTTGCGGCAGTTGCTAGGTACAAAAGGCGTTTTCCTGCGATTTGCACTTGCCGTGGATTCACCGCTGCCTCGCCTGCGAATTACATTTTGTCAAGCGAATAGGCCCCAGGATACGGCAAGTAACGGCGTACCTCAGTCGGGTATACACTTCCTGCGAGTGCTAACAGTACTGCTGATTGGTCCCAGCGGTGAAGAGGTTCGGTCCAAAAAATCTGCATGCGAGAAAGCGTCTGGGCCTGTCGATAGTTCTGTCTTACACGTTGCCTATTTCTGTTTGTGAACCTTTGCTACGGAATTTTTGTATGGCGTTTCTCGCTGGAAGTCTTGGTTTCGATCGCTTTCAAGTCAACGGAGAGTCTCCCAAAGAGTTTACTCAAGAGCATCTCGATACCCTCGAGAGCCTCAGCAGCGGCAAGTTCGAATCAACCTCAGAAGAAACCACACAAGTAGGCTTCCTCGGTGGCCAGCATCTGTTCGATCAGACCTTTGACCTCAATAAAAACGTCATACATGGCGCTCTGCATGCCGCCGTTCGAATCGATACCAATCAAATTCCTTCGGCAATCCGCAAAGCCTGGATGCAAATGGAGCTAAACGCTCTAACGGCCGAAAATCCGGAACGACGTCCCACGAAATCACAACGTCAAGAAGCTAAAGACGCCGTCGAAGCCCGCTGCGAGATGGAAGTGAAGTCAGGTAAGTACCATCGCATGGCGCAGTTTCCGATTTTGTGGGATGCGCAGTCAGGCATCTTCTACTTTGGCGGCTCAAGTCCATCGGCTTGCACCCACGCAGCTGATCTGATGGAACGAGGCTTCGGTATCGAACTTGAACGTATCACCGTCGGGAAAATAGCGCAAAACTGGGCCACTCGCAATAAGAAGATCGAAGCCCTGGAGAGTATCTCGCCAGCCATCTTCCATCCATCACATCCCGGATGTGAAGCCCATTGGTCAAACGCCGATTCGCGACTGCCTGATTATCTTGGCAATGAATTCTTGATGTGGTTGTGGCATAACACAGAAACCGAGTCGGATACGATAACCCTGAAAGATGGCTCCGAAGTGACCGCGATGTTCGCCAAGAACCTTGTACTCGAATGTCCGCTTGGCGAATCGGGTAAGGAATCGATCTCATCCGAGATTCCAACCAAATTACCCGAGGCGGTGGAAGCGATTCGCTCCGGAAAGATGCCACGAAAAGCTGGACTGGTTTTAGTTCGTTTTGGTCAGCAGTACGATCTCACTCTACAAGCCGAATCGTTTTCGATCAGTGGTGCAAAACTGCAAGCGGATAAAGAGGCTCAGGGGGTCGAATTGCTCGAAAGTCGCATCGATGCAATTCGCACATTGAACGAGACAGTCGATTTGCTCTTCGAAGCCTTCTGTGAGTTGCGCGTCTCCAAAGAATGGGAGAAGCGACTTGAGAATATCAGCCAGTGGATTGCCCCCAACAAAACTTCGAAGAAGCGCGGAGCCGCGTAGTTAGAGCTGGAGCAGAGTTAAAGGCAACAGATAGCTGGATTCTAAGGAATCCAGCAGATGCCCCAGTGGTGGTATCAGCTCGATGCCGTGTGGCTCGCGTCGCTTCACGCACTACTGAAAAAACTGATGGCTCGTGCGGCCAAGCCGGAAACACGGAACGCCCAATCTACTCAACAGGACCGAGTTCAGCGGTTTTCAATGTGGCGATTGCTCTCATGAATTGCACTTAGTCGCAATTTTCAGGTACCATGCGCAGGTTCCATTCCATGATCCTGCGAGGTAAGAACATGTTCAATCTGTCGTTCCGCCAACGTTGTTTAGCTTTGTCGATCAGTCTGCTGACTCTAAATCCTAATGCTCACGCGGACGTTGGGGTTGGTGCCAAGCCCCTCAATGGAGCCGAAGTCATTCTTGACGGCTCTCGAGAAATGCTCGATAGCAAGTGGACTTACTGGGAAGGGCCGCGATTCTCAAGCTCGTTGCCGATCAAATGGAAAGTTGTCGATGATCCCGTCGATGGTGGCAAGGCGATCATGACTCACGATCCGGCATCCGCGGGTGGTAAGTTCGGTGCTGCTGATATTGTTACCAAGAAGACCTACAAGGACTTCAGACTGCACGTTGAATTTCTAATCATGAATCCAGGTGGCAATAGTGGTGTCTACCTCCAAAACCGCTTTGAGATTCAGGTTCTCGACGGCGACAAAACCTCGCATGGGATGGCTGCGATCATCAATGAAGCTGCGACTCCCTACGAATTGTATAACGGACTGGGCAAATGGAATTCGTATGATGTGACCTTTCGGGCGGCTCGATTCAAGGATGGCAAGCTGACAGAGCAACCCTTGGTGACGATGTACTTCAATGGGAAGAAGGTTCACACCAACCACAGTATCACGAAAGTCTGGGGTGGACCCAATTCGGGTATTGATGGCGGCAACGATGGTGGCAAAGGGCTAACCGACGTACCTGGTGGCCTCAAATTGCAAGCCGAAGGGCACGACGTGCGCTATCGAAATATCTGGATCAAAGAACTGAGCATCGAAAAAGCGGACACAGATTTTAAAGAGTAAATCCGCTCGCCGCATAACTGCTTGCCTCGCTGCGCTAGCCTCGCTGTGCTAACCACGAGTGGATCAGCGCTTCGCGCCCTCGAGCGGACAAGTCGTGTCTCAAACATTTGTTTCAGGCAGGACTTGCGCAATGACAACCCCTTTAGATACTATATCGTGCGCATTTGATACACACGCATCGATTGGCTCACGCGAACTAATCCGCAAGTTCTGTCTGCAAAGTCATTTGCAAAATGGGGCGTTGTGCCGATTTTTCTCGCAACGCATGCCTGAGTAAGCAATGCTTTAGCGGTCTGAAGTCGCCCCCCTTAGCTAGCTTCGGATCTCAGTTGGGCAATTTTATGCGAGTTGCCACATTTTCCGACGGGCAACTTGTCCGCTTCGAAATTCACTTACTGCAAGGGGGCATCGTGAGTAAACGGCAAGTCAGTTGCTACTTGACTCTCGCTTTGAATCATCTAGACACAGTTGCCAGCCCACCAGTTTGGGCGATTCAGTTGTGTCCTTCACATACAGGCTCGCATTCCATGCGGGCAAATCTTCACCGTACTTGATTATGACCAACCTTGGGCTGAACACCGCCCAACGATTGTTTAACTTGAAATCAAGCTTAATTCGACAGACGCTACAAGATTATCATAAAGGGAATTGAATGGCTCATCTACGCAAGCTCAAGCTCCGAACAACTTTTTCTCTAATTCTTGGTAGTTGCCTCGCAGTGTCGCTGGCACTTGGAATAGTCGTCGCGCGTTCTTCTTCGCGAACCATCATCGGAGGTCCAATATCCGAGCAGGTGATGGGAGGCAAGGACTTGGTTGCAGACATTCTGCCCCCGCCACATTACATCGTCGAGTCTCTCTCTACGGCCTCCCAGTTATTGCTGGCTATGGACGATTTATCCCGTGACGAATTGGTGGCAGCCTTAGATCGTCAACGGGACGAATACTTTGCATCTCAATCTCGCTGGCAGGAATTTCGCGACAAGTCTCAGAGGGATTTGGAGAAGTCTAAGGTAATTGCCAACCAGGAAAAGGTTCGGCAAATGTTTGATGCCTTATTAGTAAAGTCGCACAATCCTGCAGTGCAATTCTTCGATGAAATCGACCAGAGATTTCTGCCTGCAATTAAAGCAGGGGATCTCAAACTCGCGACCGATCTTTTTAGTGCGCGTCTGAAGCCCTTGTTTCAAAGGCATCGAGACAGTACCAACGAAGCCGTCAAGTTAGCGAATGAATTTAATCTCGCGCTAGCACAAGTCGCAAAGGTTGAAAGTGTGCGTCAGAACAATGCCTTTTACTCACTTCTCGGCCTCGTGTCCGCATGTTTCGTGGGCGTCGGTGTTTTCGCCTTCCGAATCCTCGGTAGGGTAGATCGTTCTACTGCAGACTTGAGATGCCAAAAAAAGCTATTAGACGAGTCCCAAGCAACTATCGAGTTCGAATTGGATGGCACTATCATTACGGCAAATGACAACTTCCTAAGAACGATGGGATACAGCCTAATGGAAATTGTCGGCAAGCATCACAGTATGTTTGTTGAACCGAAGTATGCATCCAGCCCAGAGTATCGACAATTTTGGAGCGACTTGAGTTCAGGAAAACGCCAAGAGGCTGAGTTCAAGCGATTGGGCAAGAGTGGAACTGAAGTCTGGATTCAGGCCTCGTACAATCCAATTCACGATGAGCAGGGACGCACCGTTAAAGTCATTAAGTGCGCGACCGATGTTACAGCCATCAAACTCAAGAATGCGGACTACGAAGGCCAACTGCAAGCGATCAGCAAAAGTCAAGCCGTTATCGCGTTCGACGTGCAAGGTAACATTCAATCAGCCAATGAGAATTTCTTGACGACGCTTGGATACACTCTTGACGAGATCAAGGGCAGGAATCACAGCATGTTCGTTGATCCAGCGTACGCAAATAGTGTGGAGTATCGGCAGTTTTGGGATGACTTGCGAGCTGGAAAATTCCAATCGGCAGAATTCAAACGCGTCGGCAAGGGCGGCAAGGAAGTTTGGATTCAGGCTTCCTACAATCCCATACTGGATCAGAACGGACGTGTTTTCAAAGTAGTCAAGTTCGCAATCGATGTCACTGAGACGAAATTGCGAAACGCCGATTTCCAAGGGCAGCTAGCGGCAATCGATAAGGCCCAGGCAACCATTGAATTCAACATGGATGGTACTATCCGAACGGCAAATGAGAATATGCTTGCGACGGTCGGATACTCTTTAGATGAAGTTAAAGGCAAGCATCATAGCATGTTTGTGGATCCAGTTTATGCGGCTAGTCATGAGTATCGAGTCTTCTGGGACGACCTGCGCGCCGGCAAGTTCCAATCAGCCCAATACAAGCGAGTTGGTAAGGGCGGAAAAGATGTTTGGATTCAGGCGTCCTACAATCCAATTTTCGATCTCAATGGTCGTCCTTTCAAGGTTGTCAAATACGCGACGAATATCAATGCATCCAAAAAATTGGAGTTGGAGGTCGCAGAGGCTGCGAAACGCGATGCAGAGCGCGCCCAATTAGAACGCGAGCAAGCGAAAGAAATGCAACGTAAGGTTGAAATTGTTCTGCATACCGTGAACGCGGTTGCCGATGGCAAGTTCGACATAGTAATTCCAAAATTGGGCGAGGATGCAATTGGGCAGGTCGCTTCGGCATTGCAGCAAGCGGTGAATGCTATGAAAACCGCGCTCAGCGAAGTTCGCGATGTTTCGGGGACGGTATCATCTGCCGCAGAGCAATTGACTGCGGTTTCGCGTGAGATCACCGCCGGCGCTCAAACTCAAGCTTCTAGTTTGGAGGAAACTGCGTCGAGCCTGGAAGAAATTACTTCTACCGTAAAGCAAAACACCGACAATGCCCAACAGGCGCGGCAATTGGCAAACGGCTCTCGCGACATTGCTGAACGAGGCGGATCGGTGGTAAGTGAAGCAGTGCAGGCGATGAGCGAAATCAACCAATCTTCGAAGAAGATTGCAGACATCATCACTACTATCGATGAAATCGCATTCCAGACGAATCTGCTAGCGCTAAACGCAGCCGTTGAGGCAGCCCGTGCGGGCGAACAAGGACGCGGCTTCGCAGTGGTCGCTGCCGAGGTCCGCAATTTGGCGCAGCGTAGTGCGAGCGCTGCGAAAGAGATCAAAGCTCTGATTCAGGACTCCGTGCGCAAAGTAGAAAACGGCACTGATTTGGTAAACAAGTCTGGTCAAACACTTAGTGAAATTGTGAATTCAGTAAAACGCGTCACTGACATTGTCTCGGAAATAGCAGCTGCTTCGAAAGAACAGTTAACCGGCATCGAACAGGTGAACAAAGCGGTTTCGCAGATGGATCGTGTCACCCAAGCGAATGCTTCGCAAACGGAAGAGATGTCTGGAACAGCAGCATCTCTATTGACGCACGCAGTGCAACTTAAAGACCTCGTAGGTCGGTTCCAGCTGGATTCAGAAAGTAGCCAAACCACCCGTCCAAGTACTTCAAACCCAGCGGCAAACAATTCGAAACGCACTAGTGAAACGCAACCTCGTCCAGCCCACACTCCAGCACCCATCAGCTTTGAACCAGCTCTCGGATCGCTGGATGTTGGGGTTCTCGAATTCTAACGATTAGCTAACAGAACACTTTGTAGAGGAGCCCAGTATGTCTATCGCAAAAAGTCTTAGTCCTAGGTCGTGGTTCACCATTTTTCTGAGTGGCTGTATTTTGACCTCAGTCCTCTTGGGGGCATTCGCGATGCGAGTCGCTGGCCTCTTGAAGGTCGACGGGCCAGTAGTTGGTTTGTTGGTCGATAGTAAGGATCTCCTCGCGGACATCTTACCTCCCCCTCATTGCATCATCGAGTCTTACGTAAAGGCATCGCAGGCCTGTCAGGCTACGAATGAACGGGAGCGTGAAGAAGCCATCGCATCGATCGGCAAGCTAAAATCCGATTACTATGCATCACAAGAGCGTTGGAAGGCATTCCGCGAAAAGCAGCTGCTAAAGCAACGCTCAGCAAATTCTGAGGAAAGTGCAGTGGCAAAGCAATTGTACGATACTCTGCTCGTTAAATCACACTTGCCAGCCGAGCAGTTCTTTCAGGAATTTGAGCGCCGACTGGTACCTGCAATTCAGGCAAATGATAGTGAACTCGCGCAAGAGATCTTTCTATCAAGTTTGAAACCAGCTTTTGAAGAGCACCGTCAAGGGATCGATGAGGCAACACAATTTGCAGTCGAATACAGCAAGGGCCTTGAAGGCGTAGCTAAGGCACAAGGTAAGAGTTTCAGCACAACTCTCTCTGCATTGCTGTTGACGGTAATCGGAGGTTTTTGTGGCATGGGCCTCTACTTCTATCGACTACAGAATCAAACGGATAAGGTTCTGGCTAACCTAAAAGGACAACTGACTGCCATTGACGCTTCTCAGGCGACAATTGAGTTTAATCTTGACGGAACGATCATTACTGCAAACAAGAACTTTCTCAACGCCGTTGGATATTCTCTAGATGAGATCGTAGGCAAGCACCATAGCATGTTTGTAGATACCGCCTATGCGAATAGTGTCGAGTACCGCAACTTCTGGGAAGAGCTGCGTGCTGGTAAATTCCACTCTGCCCAGTGCCGGCGACTTGCTAAGGGCGGCAAAGTGATTTGGATACAGGCAACGTACAATCCCATCTTAGATCGTGATGGACGCCCTTATAAAGTTGTAAAATATGCAATGGATATCACCGCGGCTAAGCAAATGGAATTTGAGATGGCGGAAGCGCAAAAGCGTGATGCCGCACAAGCCATTGATATTCAAAACAAAGTCAATGAAATCCTGACAGTGGCCAACAAGGTTGCTCAACGCGACTACACACAACAATTGAGTGTCAGCGGTTCGGATGTGATTGGGCGTCTAGGGGAAGGCCTGGCGCAGTTCTTTGCGAACAAGCAAGCCACCGAGTTACGCGAGCAACAACGCAATGACCAAGATCGTGCACAAGCGGAAGAGATGCAACGCAAAGTCGCTGTCGTGCTGCAGATAGTTAACTCAGTTGCTGACGGAAAATTCGACGTTAGTATCCCGAATCTAGGCGATGACGCAATCGGTCAAGTCGCATCGGCACTGCAACAAGCGGTCAATTCGATGCAGTTGGCTCTTGGAGAAGTACGCGACGTTTCCAGCACTGTATCTTCCGCGGCTGAGCAATTGACAGCCGTTTCTCGTGAGATAACAGCTGGCGCTCAGACTCAAGCCTCCAGTCTGGAAGAAACCGCTTCCAGTCTCGAAGAGATTACCTCAACAGTCAAGCAGAACTCAGATAATGCACAGCACGCGAGACAGCTGGCTAACGGTTCTCGCGATATTGCTGAAAAAGGTGGCTCGGTTGTCAGCGAAGCCGTTCAAGCAATGGGTGAAATCAATCAATCCTCGAAGCGGATTGCTGACATCATCACCACCATTGACGAGATCGCCTTCCAAACCAACTTATTGGCCCTAAATGCGGCCGTTGAAGCAGCTCGAGCTGGGGAGCAGGGACGCGGTTTCGCGGTTGTTGCTGCCGAAGTCCGCAATTTGGCTCAGCGCAGTGCTAGCGCTGCTAAAGAGATCAAGACGCTTATTCAAGATTCTGTGCGCAAAGTCGAGAACGGAACCGATTTGGTAAACAAGTCCGGCCAGACACTCAGCGAGATCGTCAATTCAGTAAAGCGTGTGACGGATATCGTTTCGGAAATTGCAGCCGCATCCAAGGAGCAATTGACTGGAATCGAGCAAGTGAACAAGGCTGTTTCGCAGATGGATCGCGTTACCCAAGCAAATGCGGCACAAACTGAGGAGATGTCAGGGACGGCATCAGCATTACTTTCGCACGCCGTGCAGCTCAGAGATCTTGTTGGTCGATTCCAACTCGAACCCGAAAGCGTCCATGACAATAGGACGCCCAAAGGTAATCGTGAACCGAGTCAATCACAGCGATCTGTCGAATCAAAACCACGTACCCGGGCTATTCCAGTTCCACTCAGTCTAAACACTACGTTTGAAACCGCAGATCAAGGCGTCCTTGAGTTCTAGGCCTGCACTTTGGTGCAACCGATCACGGAAATCGCTCGTTGCATCTAAGCATCTAAAACACACTCTGGCCTCAAGCCAGGGTGTGTTGTCAATTTCAGGAGCAAGTAGTCTTACTCTACCGTATGTCGCTACGATCGGTAGAAAAGTTGCACTCGCACCCTTTGACCCAATCCTCAGACTTGTGGACGCAATTGTTGCAAAATGGATATTTGGCAACAATTTTCTCGCAGCCATCCATCTCAGTGACACATAGTTCAACTGTCTGAAGTCGCCCCCCTTAGCAAGCTTCAGTCCTGTGATTCGCGCGTGCTTAACCTGCTGCGAATCCATCTCAGAGCGTCTTTAAAAAGGGGGGTATGTGTTCGTAACAGCATTTGGACGGCTTCCTCCATTTCAGCCGCTTCCTGGTCGCATCCGGCAGATGCGATCCACCAAACACTTGGAATCATCTGGGCTGTTTCATTGCTTGGAAATTCAGCCCTTCAGAGCAGATAGCACTTTCTCGCCTTTGCATCACTCAATCTTGCTGATGCAGCGACTTGACAACTCACCATTTAGAAGGGCTTAGCATGTCAACCCAGTTAGCTAGTCAGTACTTAACGTTTGCAGTCAACAACCAGGACTTTGGAATTGAGATTCTTCGAGTTCAGGAGATAAAGAACTTTTCTCGTGTCACCCCAATCCCGAACATGCCGGCCTGTGTCAAGGGAGTCATGAACCTACGCGGTACGGTAGTTCCCATCGTCGATTTGCGCAGCAAGTTCAGCATGCCGTTCGCCGAATACGATCAGTTCACGGTCATCATCGTTGTCAACGTTGGCGGTCGTGTGATGGGCCTCGTGGTTGATGCCGTTTCCGATGTCCTTGATATCAACCAAGATGCGATTGAAAACCCTCCGAACATGGGAGGCGCAGATACTTCGTTCATTATGGGGCTTGCCAAATCAGGCGATCAAATAGTCACATTGCTAAATATCGAGCAACTCTTGGCCGACCAAAGTGCGAGCCTGAGTGTCGCGGTTTAGTGACCGCCAATTTTTAAAATGCAAATACAACTTTCATAATACAGGAACTCCGAATGTTAACTGTTAAGAATCTTGGGCCACGTAAAGTCTTTGCCATATTGCTAGGTGGTTGTATAGTTACGACGCTTCTGGCTGGCGTGTTTGCTGTCCGAACAGCTTCTGCTGTCAAAGGTATTGGGCCGGTTGACGACCAATTGGTGAATGCATTCCTCCCCTGGCTGATCCTGACTATCGCGGGTTTCGCTGGTATCGGCGTTTACTTCTATCGCTTGCTTAACCAAACTGAAGGCGAGGTAGCGGGTCTTCATGGCCAACTGAATGCCATCGATGAATCACAAGCGATGATCGAGTTCAAACTGGATGGAACGATCGTCAAAGCCAACGCGAATTTCTTGAAAACTCTTGGTTACACGCTGGATGAGGTCGTCGGCAAGCATCACAGCATGTTTGTCGACTCAAAGTACGCGTCCAGCCACGAGTATCGGCAGTTCTGGAGCGATCTCGCCGCCGGCCGTAGTCAAGTTTCCGAATTCAGAAGGTTTGGGAAGAACGGTAAGGAAGTCTGGATTCAAGCCTCTTACAATCCTATTGCAGATACGCAGGGCAAACCCTGCAAGGTGGTCAAGTTTGCTACAGACATTACTGCCGCAAAGCTTGCAAACGCAGATTCTCAAGGACAGCTGCAGGCGATTGGCAAGGCTCAGGCAGTCATCGAGTTTGACCTTCAGGGAAACATTCAAAATGCGAATGAGAACTTCCTTGCAACCGTCGGTTACACGCTGGAAGAGATCAAGGGCAAACATCACAGCATGTTTGTCGAAACAGCCCATGCTAACAGTCACGAATATCGCAACCTCTGGGAAGAACTGCGTGCCGGCAGATTCCAAGCTGGGCAGTTCAAGCGACTTGGCAGAGGTGGCAAAGAGATTTGGATTCAGGCAACTTACAATCCAATTTTCGACATGAATGGCCGTCCATTCAAAGTCGTAAAATTCGCAACTGAAGTCACCGCTTTGAAATTGCAGACGGCCGAC
This sequence comes from Pirellulaceae bacterium, assembly GCA_033761895.1. Classification (GTDB taxonomy): domain Bacteria; phylum Planctomycetota; class Planctomycetia; order Pirellulales; family Pirellulaceae; genus Aureliella. Next base: position 17,554 of record JANRMD010000118.1, read on the forward strand.
TATGAAGGACAGTTGGCGGCGATCGATAAGGCTCAAGCTACCATCGAATTCAACCTTGATGGAACCATTCGCACCGCTAATACAAACTTCCTTGCAACCCTCGGTTACACACTCGACGAAATCAAAGGCAAGCATCACAGCATTTTTGTCGACACTGCCTACGCCAACAGTCCCGAGTATCGCTCCTTCTGGGACGACTTGCGAGCAGGTAAGTTCCAAGCGGCTCAGTACAAACGATTCGGCAAGGGTGGAAAAGAAGTTTGGATTCAAGCTTCCTACAACCCAATTTACGATCTCAATGGGCGTCCATTTAAAGTCGTCAAGTATGCTACGGACATCACTGAAGCCAAGCGAATGGAAGCGGAAATTGCTGCAGCTCAAAAACGAGACGCTCAGCAAGCGATTGACATGCAGACCAAAGTCAACGAGATTCTCACCGTCGCTAATAAAGTGGCTCAACGCGACTACTCACAGGAATTGACGGTCTGTGGTTCCGATGTGATCGGTAAACTTGGTGAAGGTCTTACGAAGTTTTTTGCGAACAAGCAAGAGACTGAGCTTCGCGAACAACAACGCGCCGATCGCGAACGCGAACAGGCAGAAGAATTGCAACGCAAGGTCTCTGTAGTTTTGCAAATCGTAAATTCAGTCGCGGATGGCAAATTCGATGTTACCATCCCGAATCTGGGCGATGATGCCATCGGTCAAGTCGCTAGTGCGCTCCAACAAGCGGTAAATTCAATGAAGGCGGCATTGGGTGAAGTGCGCGATGTATCAGCCACGGTTTCATCAGCCGCTGAGCAGCTGACCGCAGTTTCGCGGGAGATCACTGCGGGTGCCCAGACACAAGCCTCCAGCCTTGAAGAAACTGCTTCCAGCTTGGAGGAGATTACCTCAACGGTGAAACAGAACTCGGATAATGCACAGCAAGCACGCCAATTGGCTAACGGGTCCCGGGACGTTGCAGAGAAAGGTGGCTCGGTTGTAAGTGAAGCTGTTCAGGCGATGGGGGAGATCAACCAATCGTCCAAGAAGATTGCCGATATCATCACTACAATTGATGAGATCGCATTCCAAACTAACCTCTTGGCCTTGAATGCTGCCGTGGAAGCGGCTCGAGCAGGTGAACAAGGACGCGGATTTGCAGTGGTCGCAGCCGAAGTTCGCAACTTAGCTCAGCGAAGTGCAAGTGCTGCCAAGGAGATCAAAGCGTTGATCCAAGACTCGGTTCGTAAAGTTGAAAATGGTACGGACTTGGTCAACAAATCTGGCCAAACACTAAGCGAAATCGTCAGCTCGGTGAAACGTGTAACGGATATCGTATCCGAAATTGCAGCAGCTTCGAGGGAACAACTGACCGGCATTGAGCAGGTAAATAAAGCTGTGTCACAAATGGATCGTGTAACGCAGGCGAATGCCTCACAAACAGAAGAAATGTCTGGCACGGCCACCTCCCTTCTGTCACATGCGGTGCAACTCAAGGATCTAGTCGGACGATTCCAACTCGATCCTGAAAGTGGGCGATCCTCCCGCACTACAATCGCGAATCGCGAGTCAGCAAGTGCCAAACGCTCTAGCACTCCGTCGACTCATGCGACCCACACGCCAGCTCCAATATCCTTTGTTCCGACACCACTTGAAAATGGTGTGCTAGAGTTCTAAGCAAACTGATATCGGTAACTTTAGCGCTTCGGTTCATTGAATCGGAGCGCTGTTTTAGTTTATAAGCGAGTTTCAAGTCCGACGCTCGTGCGTGGGCAACAGTACAAATTGAATCCCTCCCCTCGTGGTGGGCAAAATCTTCTGAGGCATTGATGTTGATGATTGATGAACTGAAATTAACTGAACGCGACTTCAAAACTGTTCAGAAACTCATTTTCGATCTAGCCGGCATCTCGCTTTCAAACTCAAAGCAAGTCATGGTTCATGGCCGACTGGCCAAGAGAGTACGACATCTGAATCTAAGTTCGTACAGTGAATACATCGACATCGTCGCGAGTGGTAAAGACCCAGATGAAACAACCAAATTCATCAATGCCCTTACCACGAATAAGACCGATTTCTTTCGAGAGAAGCACCACTTTGATTTCCTCACAACCAATGTGTTCCCTGCGATTCGCGAGCGTGCGAACGCGGGGCGCCCCGAGAAACTGCGCATCTGGTGTTCGGCTAGCTCGACCGGGGAAGAACCCTACACGATAGCCATTACTGTGCGTGAGTTTTTCGGAATCAATTCCAATTGGGACATCCGCATCCTTGCCTCAGATATTGATACCGATGTTTTAGCAAAGGCATCTGCGGGTGTTTACGATGCGGAACGACTAGCTGATGTACCCTTACATATTCGGCAAAACTACTTCACTCGCGAGTCTCGGTCAGAGGACTCACGTTATACGGTCAAGCCCGTTTTACGTGACCTGATCACGTTCCGACGTATCAATCTCCAAGAGGCTCCCTGGCAGATCAATACTCAGTTTGATATCATCTTTTGTCGCAACGTCATGATTTACTTCAATGCCGAAACGCAAAAGATCTTAATCGAACGCTTCGCTGAGAAACTCGACCCCGATGGTCACTTGATCATCGGTCACTCCGAGTCCCTTTTCGGCATCTCTAATCGCTTCAAGCCACTTGGTGAAACCATCTATGGATTTGCACCTGGTCAGGCGACCGCCACAGGAAGGTCGACCACAAGCTCGCCCAAGGTTACCTCCCCTACATCGAGCCTAGCGAGCGTGCAGACTCGCGTTCATAGCGAACCCAAAGTAACTCGTGAAGCAGAACCCGTAATTGCGGGCTCCTCATTGGCTTCAGAATCAAGTCCTAACGACGGTGATCCCAAACACTCAATCATCGTTGGAGATGTACTGGCCAGTCGAGAACCAGTCTGGATATCGACTGTTCTAGGATCCTGCGTAGCCACGTGTCTATATGACGAATACACGGGAATTGGAGGAATGAATCACTTCATGTTACCCGAGTCTAAATGTAGTCCTAACGCGTGCGCCAGCTTTGGTGTCCATGCGATGGAAATGTTAATCAACGAAATTATGCGCCAAGGGGGCGACCGCCGCAGATTGAAAGCTAAGTTCTTCGGCGGTGGGGCTGTTGTTCATTCGCAATCCAAGAATTGGAACATCGGTGACCAGAATGTTCGCTTCACTCGCAGCTTCCTTGAAACCGAAGGTATTCCAATTGTGGCTGCCCATACGGGAGGCACCTGTGGCATGCGAGTGCAGTTTCACACGCAGTCTGCCAAAGTACTGGTGAGACCGCTGGATCCGCAGAGCAGCCTAGCTGTTGAGCAGATGGCCCAAAAGCAATCAGTTCGCGTCGTCCCACGAACTGAAGTAGTTCTTTTCTGATTGTTGGGTAGCGGAAGCCATCAATGCTGTCGGGAGCCATCCCAGTACTCTCGAAATGTTTGACGCATTGTTGATTGATTTAACCGAACCGCGTTAGCGGCGGTTACGAGAGCAAAAACCGGGGCTAACGCCCGCTAACTAACGCCCATCGGTTAATTGCAGAGCCCCGAAATGCTTGACGCATTCCGCTACCAATCATGAATAGTCGGGGTTAAGCGATCTTAATGAGTTTCTTGATCGCGCTCAGGACTTGGGCTGCGGTGTAAGGCTTGACGATCCAGCCCACTGCCCCCGCTAGCTGCGCTTGCTTGATCAGTTCGAGAGAACAGTCGGTCGATAGCATCAGGATTGGCAGTGACTTGTGTCGAGTTTCTGCCTTGCCCCTTTTTCACCAGTTGCAAGCCATCCACCTTCGGCATGTTTAGGTCAAATAGAACGCAGTCAAATTGGCCTGTGTGCAGGGCTTCGATACCTTGACTGCCATCGCCGGCCACCTTGACTTCGTAGCCCGCCGTGCAAGCGGAGGCTGTCGGCACAGCCGCTACTACCGTTACGGCTTCCCAAGTCGGCTAGGCTAAACTTCTGTTTACTGGCGGTTGCTCCGACACCGTTTCTAATGACGAGGCATGTTTCAAAAGCAAGAGTTCGCCCCCGATCGTTTTGCGTTTATTTCGGCCATTCTTTTCTTAACTGAAACTGACTCTGGCCGAGGTCTTTATAAATGGGGGCATTGAATGATTGAGGTTGTAACGTGTTCCGCCACGAACAAGAAATCGGTTCGGTTGGCTGGATCTCTCGACGTTCGCAACGCTAACGGGCTGCAAGGTGCCTTGAGCAGCTTGCTTTCTGAGGAGCCAACTGGAACGGTAGACTGTTCCGCACTGGAGTCCTTAGACGCAGCATGCGTTCAACTGTTGCTTGCGGCCAAACGTGATTCACGTGGGGCTGTCGAAATAGTCTTTGATCATGCCGGCGAGATCGCGAAGTGGTTCGACTATGCAGGAGCCACCGCTAGTCTGCGCGCACCTGCGACCAATGAATCTGCGCCCGCCAACGCTGGGGAGTCTCGCTCATGAGCTTACCCATGGAAGATACGTCACGCAGATATGTCAAAACAGGGCCGGATAGCACTGCTATTGCAGCCATTTTGGTTGTGATGGAGCGTTTGACGTTTCAATTGAAGGACATCGCTTCTGACGTTGAAAACTCGGTTAACGGAGTTTGTGAGGGATTCCAGGGAATGGGCAATCGTGCCCGATCTGCCCTAGCGACTGCCGCTGATGCACTCGATACAAGCTGCGATGGTGGCGGCCTGCAGTCTTTCGTACATCGCGTAGGTATGTCCTTGGAGGTGCTCTTGCAGCGAATTGAATCGTCGCGAGACTTCTCAGCCGTGCTTTCACACGAGATCGAAGATATCGACGATCGCTTTAGCGTCGTTATGGCCCTCGGTGAAAAATTGTCTTCGATTGCTGAGACCGCAAAGTGGGCCTCATATAAAGGTCGAACTGCACTCGGCAGCTCGGGAAACAACAAAGCGCAGTGGGAAGAATTGGTCGAACAGACAAGTGTGTTGGCGCAGGAAGCAAACACTGTGGGCCAAGCCATTACCAGCGTGGTTTCAGGACTCAGCTCGGCCATGAAACGTGCTTCGAGCCGAGCCAGAAACAAAGCTGAAGAAGACTCAAGCGCGACCGCTGCGACCGAGAACACTGTTCGACTGATGCTTGATCAACTGACCGCTTCCTATGAGAAGATGACTCACTCACTATCCAACTCTGCTGCGATGAGTCGTCAATTGAACTTGGACATCGGCCAAGCGGTGATGTCGATGCAGTTTCAAGATCGCGTCAATCAGCGGATTGGACATCTGATTGACTCTATCGAAGAGCTGAACCATGAACTGAAGCCCTATACTGCGGCGGCGGACGTCGAGCTTCAGCAATCGCTAACGCAATTCTGGCTTGAGCGACTGGCTCAGCGCTCAACGATGGCTTCAGAGCGAGCGATTGTTGATGCTGCAGCTACTGAAACAGAAGAAAGCTCAATCGAACTTTTCTAAAACTAACATTTATTTTCTGAGGAGATTTCTTGAGATGGCCAAGACAGCACTTGTAGTGGACGATTCGACCTCGATGCGACAGATGGTGACATTCACCCTGCAGTCATCAGGTTTTGACACGATCGAAGGCATCAACGGTGCCGACGCACTCGCCAAAAGCGATGCTCAGCCAATCGACATCGTAATCACAGACTTAAACATGCCAGAGATGGATGGCATCACCTTGATCAAGCAACTTCGGGCGAAGCCTGCGTTTCAATACACCCCTATTCTGCTCCTGACAACCGAGTCACAGGACGCGAAGAAGCAGGAAGGAAAAGCTGCTGGGGCAACGGGCTGGATGGTGAAGCCTTTCAATCCTGACCAATTGATGGCAATTGTCAAAAAAGTTGTTCGCTAGACGCGGTCTACGCGGGAAGTAACAGGAGAGTCAAAATGCAAATAGACATGAGTCAATTTCGGGCGGCGTTTTATGTGGAAGCCGCCGAGCACCTGCAATGTATGGAAGCCGCGCTGCTGCAGTTAGAGAACGCTCCCCGAGACACTGAGTTACTGAACACTATCTTCCGAGGCGCACATAGCATCAAGGGTGCAAGTACCACCTTCGGTATCGATGAAGTTGGCCGATTCACGCATGTGCTTGAGAACTTACTGGAACGCCTGCGCGATGGTATCGTTGATACCACCAGCGAGCTCATTGAACTATTGCTAACGAGTGTTGACATTATTGACGCTCTAGTTGCGAATGCCAAAGACGGATCGCCAATGCCTGACAACATGGAACAAGTATTGAACGAGCTACGCCGTGTAAATGGACAGTCGCAAGCTGCTTCAACCCCCAAAGCTTCAGCTGCATCCAATGTGGAAGTCGCAACTAAGAACACCTATCGCGTAGCCCTTAAGCCATCGCGAGAGTTTTTCCGTTTCGGCCAAGATCCGCTGCTGCTGCTGCGTGAGCTGACCGAACTCGGCACCGTCATCAAGAACGACTTGAATGCAGGTTCCCTACCACCATTGGCCGAACTCGAACCCGAGCAATGTTACCTGTCATGGACGCTCGAGATCGCAACTGAAAAACCAGAACAAGCCATTCACGAAGTGTTTATGTTCCTCGATGCGGGCAGCAGCTATACCGTCGAGGCTATCCAAGCAGCTTCTCCAACTGCCGTTGGTAGCGATACCAAAGTGGAGTCGACGAATCCAGCGGCGGCAACTGCTGAGAATCAAAACACCAGCGAATCAAAACCTCTGCCTGGCAAGCAGGAACCCGTCACTGAGAATCGTAGTGGCACCGATCGTAGAGCAGCCTCCGCTCCGAAACCGAGTGTCGAAAACGAAACAGTTCGGGTTGACCGTCAACGGTTGGATGAACTAATCAACCAGATCGGCGAATTGGTCATCGGAGCCTCAATGGTCGAACAAGAAGTTGTCTCGATAACGGGCGGGCGCGGGCTGGAGTCTTTGTCTGGCTTGGGCAAGATTGTTCGCGACTTGCAAGAGATGAGCCTTGGATTGCGGATGGTGCCAATTGCAGCTACCTTCCAAAAGATGAATCGCGTGATTCGGGATGTTGCCAAGAAAGTTGGTAAGCAAATCAACTTTGTAACCTCCGGTGACGAAACCGAGTTGGACAAGTCGGTTGTTGACCAGATCAGTGATCCTCTGGTTCACATGGTTCGCAATGCAGCAGATCACGGAATCGAGACTCCCGAAGATCGCATCGCTGCAGGCAAGCCCGCCGAAGGTACTGTTACCCTGCGAGCTTATCAGCAGGGCGGCAATGTGTACATTGAGCTGATCGACGATGGTCGCGGCCTCAATCGTAAACGCATTATGGCCAAAGCCGTTGAACGGGGTTTGATTCCCGCAGATGCCAATCTCTCCGACGCAGAGATCTGCAATCTCATTTTCCTTCCCGGATTCTCAACCGCTGCGGCGGTAACGGATGTGTCCGGGCGGGGAGTGGGTATGGATGTCGTACGCCGAAATGTCGAAGCTTTGCAGGGTAGCGTCAGCGTTAAATCAGAGGAAGGTAAGGGATCCACAATCACCGTCCGCCTGCCACTCACTCTGGCAATTCTCGATGGGCTCTTGGTTCGCCTATCGGACGAAGTCTTCGTAATCCCTCTGCTTTCGGTGATCGAATCAATCTGCGTCAATGCCAATGAAATCCATCGGATCGTTGGTGTGGGCGAAGTGATATCGTTGCGAGGTGAGGTGGTTCCACTTCTACGTTTGCACCATGCCCTGAATATCAAAGGTAATGAGCAAGGCGATGAACAAGGCTTACTCGTGATTGTTGAGGACCAGGGGCGAAGACTTGCACTTCGCGTTGACGATCTAATCGGCCAACAGCAGGTCGTGATCAAAAACCTGGAAACAAACTTCCGCAAAGTACCTGGCGTTTCTGGCGCTACCATTCTTGGTGACGGACACGTTGCCTTGATTTTGGATATTTTTGGCCTATCGAACCTTAATTACGATGCGCCCAGTCATGTAGCTGAAAAGACGGCTGAGCTGAGTGTCAATTAGTCGCCTTACGGCCATGCATTTAACTAGAGAACTCATTCGAATAAGTGTTATATGAAAAAGATCCGAGTACTTGTGGTCGATGACTCCGCACTCATGCGGCAACTAATCACCGAGATTCTACAACTTGATCGTTCGATCGAGGTCGTGGGTGCAGCCAAGGATCCGTTTGATGCTCGAGAGAAGATCCTTGCGCTCAGTCCCGATGTCTTGACGCTAGACGTCGAGATGCCGCGAATGGATGGCCTTTCTTTCCTTGAGAAGTTGATGGCTGGTCGACCCATGCCCGTGGTGATGTTGTCATCACTGACAGAAAAGGGTTGCCAGACCACCATGCGCGCACTGGAGCTGGGCGCAGTCGACTTCATAACCAAGCCGAAGTTGGACGTATCGGCGGGTATGGATCTACTCGTCGACGAGATCATCGAAAAGGTAAAGTTGGCAGCCGCTGCCAAGATACAAAAGCGTAAGGTGACTACCGAGCGTCCTGTATTTTCAGGAGCCAAACCGGTGGTTTCCAACTCGCTGATTAATAGTACGCACAAAGTGATTGCGATTGGTGGTTCAACCGGCGGGACGGAAGCCTTGCTGGAGTTGTTGTCGGGCTTTCCACCAGACGCACCTGGCACCGTCTGCGTGATTCATATGCCCGAGGGCTTTACCAACACTTATGCACAGAGATTGGATCGACATTGCCAAGTTCGCGTTAAAGAGGCTCAGGATGGTGACCGCATCATCCCAGGCCACGTACTACTGGCCGCTGGTAACTACCATATGGAAGTCTGCCGGAGTGGAGCAACCTATGCCGTTCGCGTCTTCTCTGCACCGCCGGTCAGCCGTCATCGGCCGAGCGTGGACGTCCTATTTAGCTCATGTGCCCGCTACGTCGGCAGCAACGCCGTGGGTGGAATCCTCACGGGAATGGGGAACGATGGCGCTGCCGGCATGCTCGAAATGAAGCAAGCTGGTGCAACCACCTTTGCTCAAGATGAGGCGACCTGCGTTGTCTTCGGCATGCCGAAGGAAGCCATCGCCAAAGGCGGAGTCGACGAAGTTCTCCCGCTACATAAAATGGCTCCCAATATTCTGAAGGCAGCTCGCTGTGAGATACTAGTGTAAGCAACTCTAACATAAGGAGCTGCTCTACTATAAATCGATACATAACGCGTCTTGCGCGTGCATGGTACGCATTTCTGTTTGACCCTGGTCCAACAAACCAGTCAAGGGAAATGAAACCCATGAACTTGGGTACAGGCTTCACGTCTGTGCCCGTCACTGACTATGCGCTTCCAAGTATGGCCACGCACCCAGTCGACCTACACCCCATCTCTTCTTTCCGACTACCGGGTAGCTTACCTACCTTCAATCCTTCAGCGGTTGCTGAAATTCTACCGACGGAAGACCCGCCAACCGCAAATCGTCATCCACGTCCTGACTCCGACTCCAGCCATTTGGACTCTGATGTCTCTGCAGTTCCGTATCACGCCCAAGATGCGACTACAACGCACGTAAACGAATTAGCGGCGGTTGCCTTAGTGCTTCAGGCACTCAAGCAACAGTTGCACGGTGCGAGTAGGGACGTCGAAGAGTCGGTTGCGGGAGTCTGCTCAGGCTTCCAAGGAATGGCAAAACGAGCACAGGCTGCTGTTGCATCAGCCCAGAGCGCCACCATCGGTAGTGCAGACAGCGACGAAGTCAACCCACTCGACGAAATGCACCAAGTGCTCGAAGTCTTGCTAAAGGCAGTTCAATCTTCGTGTAGCTTTTCTCAGGCTGCGGCAGAACGACTATCACAACTTGAGAAAAGGCTTACGGACCTAGAGAAGATTGTTCACGAAGTCGAGGATATTGCTGGCCGCGCGAAAATGGTCGCACTCAACGGCCGTATAGAAGCCTCACGGCTGGGGATAGCTGGCAAGGCGTTCGGTGTTGTCGCACAAGAGACTAAGGATCTTGCAGACAAAGCCGGAAAGACCGGATGCTCAATTCGCCAATCGATTAATGAACTTGCTATCGAACTGTTCAAAACCACAGCCGAAATGCGGCGCAGAGCGGAAAGTGACTCCAAGAATGTCGAAGCGACAAACTCAGCAGTGCAGAAATTGTTGTCAAGACTAGAACAAACGCACCATCAAATGAACGCCGCGATGAATAGCACCGCGAGTATAAGCACTGAGTTGCAAAATGACATTGGCAGAGCCGTTATGTCAATGCAGTTTCAGGATCGCGTCAGTCAACGCGTGGCTCACGTTGTAGAGACACTCACCAGTGTTGTAGAGCTGATTGATCCTTGGTGCTCGGAGGCGACGGCCCGAGAAGTACAACGTCACTACGAATTCTGGAACACGAGAATGTCGGCGCTTTACACTATGGATTCAGAACGCGATGCAGGGCAAGCTACCAAGCTCTCCTCTGGAGAGCCTGAGGAAAGTCACTCGGTGGAACTATTTTAGACTACTAGCGGAACTGAAGATTCTTCTTGATAACACCACCCAGTTTGACCCCAGTTGACTCGGTGTAAGCGTAACTGTTTAGCCACAGATGGTGTATTCGTCAGTAATCAGCTGATAGCGCTCATCGGGAATTGTAAGCTCCTCGAGTATTTTCGTGCCGCAGTTCAAATCGGTTAGCAGCTAAGGCCGCGGCAGCAAGTAACGCCAGTAGGCCATAAGTTGGCAGATAACCCTGCAACAGACTATAGACGCCGAAAAGTGCGAGCGCACTCGCGATCCCGGTGGTGCCCAAACGTGTTTGACTCAGCCGCGAGCTCAGCAGATAAACAGCCCAAGCAATTGCTGCTATCGCTAGGACGGCCAGGATCGTGTAAACCCGCTGGTAGATCTTATTGGAAACGCCTTGTGCAGAAAGTTCGACCTCACCACGGGGTGTAGTGAAGAAGTATTCACGTCCTCGCACTGGAAGTTCAACATCTAAACTGGCCATAAAAGCTGCTTGGGGCTGATCGCTCGGGGCAGCACCGCTCAATGGATCTTGTAGGGCTGCGTTAACCTGATCGCCTTGGTTTATTGCTTGATTGGCTGCTGCTTGCCCAGGTGCCGCAGGTGTTACCGGTGGTAACTGTCCACCAGGACCACCCATGCCTGCTGCATCTGCACCCATCCCCATGCCCCCCATACCACCCATTGCGTATCCCATGCCGCCTGTGGGCTGGCTAGGTGGAGAACTTCTATTCACATTCTGATCTTGCAAACGTCGGCCATAGCGAGCGGCTTGCGATTCACTACCTTGCGGTGATGGTGGTAGCCCGGACTTTTTGCCCGCGTTTGGTGTAGCATTGGCCACGGAACTTCGAGCTAGCGGTCTCGAAAGATCCGCCTGCGGCATCTGACTTTGTGGCTGACTCTGAGGCTTCGCAACCTGGAATTTGTCTTCGGTCTGCAATCTCGCCGAGTCGTAGGCAGGTTTACTATCGAGTTTGTTTTGGGAAAGCCAAGCGTTCTGCTGTGTTACCGTCTCGGCCTTGGATATGGTTTCGTCCGCAACATCGTAGGGCGTTGCAAAATTCAAGCCCAATTCGCCAAGTGCGTTGAAGGAACGTCCATTGGATTGGGTTCCATAAAGGTCATTGAGTAGATCGCGATTTCCACGCGCTTCAGCCGTTTGTCCCTGTTGCACTTGGATCGCTTGTTGTTGCGCACTCTGCAGCGCCGCTGAGTTGCTTGAGAACTGCTTCCTAAACTCCTCGCTAACAGTCGCCTGTTGTGAAAAGTAGAGACTATTCTGCTCAATCGTTGATTGTAGTTCTGAGAGATTGTTAATTGCGCGAGCTTTGGTGTAGTCGCTGGCCGAGTTGCTCTTGCTACCCAAAAGCTGCGACAATTCCGTTAATTGTCGAGTCCGATAAGCCAACCAACCTGCTTGCAGTTCGCTCTCAGTTTCCACTCGTCCGAGCGTTCCATCGAAGTTGAACCAGTCATACGATTCTGGCAATCGTAAACGAACTTGCGAAAGCTCTACATTAATATTCAGCGTATGAATCAGCGGAAAACGGATGCGACTAAACCAAGTTGGCGGTGCGATCTCCCCGCCGTACTTGATCACCACGGGGTAATCGAGATCGCCTTCAGCGGTTTTGATCAGTGGAATACGAACGCGCTGTAACCTAGAGCTAGAACCTGCTACGGATGGTGCCAAAGCAGGTTTGACACGCTCTCCGGCTACTTGAACTGTCCACATTTGCGAACCTTCAGGCAATTCAACTTCAAGAAAGGGTTCGGTTCGATTTTCAACACGATACTCTTGTGTCGCGCGGTAGGTTCCCATTTCATCGACAACCAACAGCGTCTGCGCAAGGCCGATGCGGGCCCCTGCCGTGGTCAGTACGGCTCTTGCTTTGGTTGAATACGTCAGCATAGGATTGGCGGCACCCTCTTTTGCGAGGAACGCTTGCGACGAGCGTCCACCTAGCAGGTCAGCTTGAAACCGCTGCTGCAGTTGCGATCGATCCAAGGATTCGAATGAATCTGCCTGGCCGATGACTAATTCGTCTCGCCCAACATTCTCAAGCGTAACCAGCCTTCGGTCTGTGGATCCAGTTTCGATGCTTGGCAAGGGGGCTGTGTGCGGTCCACTTGTTAGTTCACGATCGTGCTCCACCACAACTCGAAATTGCCCCATGATTTCGTCTTCAAGCAGAAGCTGAACCCGAACCATTCCGGCCACATCCGCCACTGGCTGAACGACCTTCTGGCGAACGTGAGGTGCTTGAATTTTTGCCGACGCTAAGCTTGAAGGCATCTGAAACACAAACTCCTTGATACCTGCTGAGCGAATATTCGCTTCGATGAATAGAGTCTCTTCAATTGCGCGGTCGGTGAGCTTCACGTTGGTGACGCTGTAGCTTGTTACAATTGGCGTGCGAGTCGTTACCTGCAATTGACCACTGTAGGAAGCGTTTTCGAAGCGGACCACCGCGCGAGCTGCCTGGCGTTGTTTGTTTGCAAGCCAGTCTCGGACTGAATCGAGCAAAGCGGGTTCACAGCCTTGCAGATTCTCGGCGCGGACGTCGTAGGCGGGGTCCGCTTGCACAACGATCGCACCGCTTTGGCGTTGTGCACCGAGCACTTCGATTTGTGGTAGTGGAATTGGAACGTTGGCTTGCGTCTCAGCGCTGATCTTGCCCCTTAAGATTATTGGGAACTCAGTAGAGATTCCATTTGCCAGATAGACCTGAATCAATTGTCGATCACCTGCAGTACCAAGAGACCACTGGAAATTACCGGGTACTTCCGGTGCCTGCAACTTCCAATCTTTGGGAACCGCGATCTGCACCTGATAAATCGGCCGATCGCTACCACTGATCAATAGGCGTGTTTCGAGAGTACGTTCAAGCTGCGATATCTTCAAGAGTGTTTGCGATTGGGCTCGCATCTTTGAATCGATCGCACTTACGGACAGTTTGATATCGAACGGAACCTGCGAGTAGCGGTAGGCTTGATATACCTTAATCGGTAAGATGCCTGCGATCTCATGCGCAGACAACCATGACGATTCGTCGACCGATTCCATGCGAGTCAAGCCGGTCGTGTTTTCAGCGCGGACATCTAGCAGGATGCTGCGACGCACTGCAACATGTCCTTGGTGCAGCATCGCTTCCGGTACCGTGATTTGCGGCACAGGGACTTGAGTGGTCGATTGAGTGTCTATTGCCTTTTGCTTTGAAATGAACAGCATAAGTGTTTCGCGGTCGGCGACGGCCTTTAGCAATTCAACCTCTACCTGCTGTGTGGTCTCAGTTGCCTTGACTGTCCAGCCTCGGATGTTTCCGCCGGCAACTTTTTCTACCAAATAGTCCTTCGGCACATGCAAAGTAAAAGACTCACGGCGACCACGGCGAAATTCGAACTGACCATACCAAGCTAGTTTGAGTGCGTCTTCTTGAATATCGAACACACTGCGTGCTTGCACTGTCAGGCCTTGATCGATGGTAGCTTCGGTAATTTTGTCGCGCCAGTTGAGCGACAGTCGACCATCGCTGGCAAGCGTCGTGACAATTTTTTCGTTCTCCGACGCAGATTCAAAGTTGCCTCGATCAAGTCCACTTACCAGTCGCACTTCGGTCTTGGCCTTGGGGACCAGAATCGTCAGTTCCGAAGCTGGAGTTGCTGGAAGGATACCCTCGATGGCTCGCCAGCCACTTCGCTTTTCTAGCTGCCATCTCAGCTGTAGCTCCAATTGTTTGCGACCCTTGCCGCTGGAGTAGAGAGTATAGATGCTCCCTACGGGAACGGACTGTGGCATGGCTTGTTGATTGGCGGCGGGTTGTGGTTCAACGGCGAGCATCTGCAGACGCGGCGGTTTGCCGTCAAGCGTAGCTTTCTCGATGACGCAACCCGACAGCGTTAATGGAATGGCGATCTCCTTATCGGCGTATTGTTCGATTGTAAGTGTAGCCACCATGCGCAATGAATCATTGCCATCAAGTGTTACTGCATAGTTGGCTGCTGCCCAAGCAAAGTTAGCTGGTAGGGCGGGATCGACAATTCGCTTTTCAGGATTCACGCGATTCCACAGCTCCACATACTTGTCGTAAGGCACAAGTAGCTTGTCGGTCTCTTTGAGTTTTCCTGGTTGCGATGCATCAAAGGGGATGACAACTGCATCGGGTGGCAATGTGACTTTACCCCCATCGGTGAGCGCGTTGAGCAGTCGATTCAACTGTTCGGAACTTGTAATCACCTGACCTGGCGGCAAATCAACCTTAGCGGGTTCGTTCTGAGCGAGAACGGACGACTGCGTCAAACCCAAGGCTACCGCCAAGAGAATTAAGGTGGGCACGGACGCCTGAATAGTCTGGCTTGCGTCCGTGTTCAAATCCTGCTCTCGGTCTTTGTGCGAATCGGTGACTCCGCCTGGTATACGTGCTGCAATTCGGTTGAACAAGTCGCAGAGAATGAGCATTGCGGCCAGCACGAAGAGTGCAACAAGTGAGGCTACCGTGATAGGCTCAAGTTCAACCGTCCAGCCGGTAACTGATGGAGCCAAGCCGGCGATTAAAGCCACTGCGAAAAAGTAGCGCACGCGTGCGACCCGACTTGCTGGCACGACCACAAGGCCAATCAACACAACGGCAAACCCTACAGCCAACGCGAGCCAGTCTAAGCGAGTTTGATGAACTATGGTCACACGTGCCTGAGGGGTCGAACCGAGGCTGGTCAGTGTGAACGATTGACTCGGACTTTGATTGTCCAAATTGATAGCCAAGCTGCGTACACCTTCCATCGCCCAGAGCTTTGATTTCGCTGGGGTGGCGGAAGGTAACGCATTCGACTTTCTATCGAGTAAATCGAGTTTCGCATCACTGGGCGCCACACCAAACGGATCGTTGGCGTTCCGCCCCATTTCGCTAGTCTCGCCAGTGGTTGGCGTTGGCGGCTCTCCGAATGGATCCTTTCCGCCCATCATGCCTCCCACCCCAAGCTCCATTCGCTCGCCAGCAATTCGTTGCTGCGCATCAACATCGAATCGACCAAACGGCATCTCTGCGACATTGGCTGGTCCACTCCTAGGTTCTACGAACGCCGCTCCAGGTGGCTGAGTCATCATTGACGGTGCGATGCTTTCGTCATTGAGATAGCTAACACCATCCCTGGCTGCTTGAGTTGACACACGACGTGCTTGCATCCACGGCGTATGGCCACCGCCGATTCTCCAAAGCCCATTGAGAAGCGATTGGACATTAAACGCAGTGGTAGGTTCGGACGAATGCATGTTTCCATCGGAGATAGCCACACGATAGCCATTCGGTAAAACTAAATCCCATTTCAAATCAGCGATAGGGATCGGCATAGTTTCAGATTCGACTTCCTCGCGTTCAAACAAAGTCGGTGCCAAGACATCAATCTCACCTCGAAGTACAACTTCTTTCGTAGGGGTTTCGAAGACCAATTGCAGATCCCGACTGGCTAGTTGCTTATTGGGAGGCAACGCAATCAAGACTCTGTCCTTTTCGCGTTGTGGTAGAGCGGGTTTGCCATCGAGAATTACGGACCAAAGCTCGGCATCGATTGGCAATCGCGATTCAATATAAGCTGCTTTAGTGCGAAGTTTGAATCTGGCTGCCGTTTGACTAAGACCGTGCGCGGAAATCAAGGTTACTAGTTCTGCGCGTTCTACAATCGTTGTTGGCAATCGATGCACAGGGCGGCGCGACACGCGTGAAGTGGTTGTGTCCTCTATACCGACGTAACCAAAGACCCCAATCAAACGTTTGCCTACTTGATACTCCGCATCCACCAATTCGCCGATATCCACTGCCCGTGGGTTTTGCGCCATGGCGATCTCAAGCTCTGGATGGCCCTCAACGGCGATGGTTCCCGACTGGTAAGCGACGTCGTACCCTCGAGCAATTGGTAATGCGACTTCGATCGGCTTCTCCGAGTTGAGAGGCTGCGTGAAGTCGATGCCTAGTCGTACAAGGCCCGATTTACGTTCGGCCAGTTGCACGTTCCATACGCGTCGACCATCAGCAATCGAGTTTGACGTCTCCTTCACTGCGGTGTCACCGAGGCCGCGAATGGTTATCTCGGTTGGTGTCGATTCAGGAAGCGTGAAAGCTACGCTTTGCACTCGGGCTTGCTTGATGTCGTAAGCGATCTCGGTGTGCGCGGTCAATGCATCCGGATTGAGCTGGAAGAATGAAAGTACTTGTGCGACTGTTCGCGGCGCTGTCCTTGTAAATTGCAAAGTTGCTTTCCAATCGACCGATTCAAAGCGATAGGCTACCGCAGTGTCATATTCGGCCAGTTGGAATCGGCCTTTCTCATCTGCATTCATCACCAGCAGGCCTTCGGTTGCCTCCGGCAGCACTAGCAGATCGTCTTGTGAAGCCACCGCCACTCCACCAAACTGCTGCTCGGTGTTGAGGACTCGAAAGTTTGGTAGCGAAACAGATTGTTCAGTCCACTTCGTCAACCAGTTATCTGGGATCTGTTGAGCCCTGAAAAGGATTGCTTGCTGGCTGCCGGATGCGATTCCGGTAGGCAGTGTGACTCGGATACGAACAAGTGGCGCCGTCGCTTCGGGGGCCGGAAACCGATCGAACTTGAGCGGTTGTTGATCAGCTGTCTTGACCCAATTGATGGTCCAAGTCGCTGGACATTCGAACTCGAAAAAGAACAGCTTCTCATGCTGTGGCATCAATGTAAAACCACCGTCAACATCTAGTCCTCGCTCTGAAACGGTTAGCAACGTGTTGGAGCCGACATCAAGTTGAGGTGCTTGCACCGCGAACTGCGATGCGAGCGCGTACCCAGATGCTGGGGCATAGTACGCGACAACAGCATTCAGTTTCGGGGCACCAGGTTCAGCGGCTAATAAACTGGCGGGCAAGGCTCCCGTCAGAACGTTGCTATCGATGGCGATTAGCGAAGTCGGTTCCACCGCTGAGACATTCAATCGATTTTCGGCCAATAGCCCCACGACTGAAGAGTAACCCGCAACATTAATGGGCTCGCATTTAGGCATCCGCCACGCCTCAAGTTTTCGAAGGGTTCGATCGAGGCTGATGTTCACGATGATACGTTCCGTGGTAGCCGTTCGGAGTGTGACGACCAATTGTTGTTTGCCGTCTACCTTGTCGATCGACCAACGGCTTAGGAGTTCACTTGTCACGGAGTTTACTTCTAAGTCATCATCGATTGCAAAACGAAACTCATCGACAGCTCCATTCAGGACACCCATCGACATCGTTGCGTGCAATCGTTCGTAAGCCTGGGTCACTTCGGCGATGACGACGCCTCGCGCCACCACGGTGCTCTGGTCTCGCAACTTACGATTGTTCAGCGACATAACCATCGACATGGGGGCAGCGGTAGGAAGTATCTTGAACTTGGTGATTCCGGTCGTACTATCCACCTCGCGACTGACCACTGCCGCACCCGATTTGATTTCGATGTTGCCAGGTACATTCAGGTTTAAGACGCCCGTTGGGGCGGTTGGGATTTGGAACTGCAGAGACTGTTGGGCCGCGTCGGTCACAACAGGCATGACCAAGTCCAGTCGCAATTGGTGTTTGCCGATTCCCTCTAAGAACAACAAGGTCTGTCCCTGTTCGTTCTTGGCGAGTGATGCAGGGGTGTCATCGAGCATTGCGCCGCGTATGCCGACACCCGAAAAGGGAAGTGCCAGCGCTTGTACGCCCACGTCAAGCACTTCAATTTGGAGCTCCCCCCGAATCGTTGCGCGGCCGTCGCCCACATCAGCCTGATAGTCAGCGACCAGCAAGGCCAATTTGGCTGGGGGCGTTTTATCCGGTTCAACACGAGCCTTGGCCAGCAGGTCTTCATATTCGGCGCGAGTCATGTAGACGCGTCGCGTGTCGCTACCGAGCAATACGTCGAGTTCTTCAAAAGGTACAAACAACTCTCGTAGTGGCTTCTCAGGCTCTTGCGCATCAAGCATCGCTGTCAACGAAGTGCACAACCCAAGTAGTAATGTCAAAGCGAATATATTCTGCCACAACTTAACCATTTTGATCGCCTCCTGCATTTTCACTCGCGGATGGTGCTACATCTGAGTTAGGCATCGAGGTCAAGGGTGGTGCTGTTCCTAGAGCTGGGGGTGTTGCCTTGGGCTGATAAAGTAAGGCATGGAATCGCTGCGCGAAAAGGGTGAGGTACCAAGCGAGCCATGCCACTGCCACAATCGCCAGTCCAGCGTACAAGGGCTGATTGAGCAGTTGTCTGGCTAGTGTGGGCACGAAGATACCGCATGCGACAACTCCGATAACGATCACTGAAACTGCAGAAATCTTGGCACTAAAAGAACTTCGGAGCAGTAGCAAGCCGATGATAAGCAACGGCGTGAAGATAAGCACAGCTAACCAACGTTCATCAACGGCCCACAGTTTCAGGTTACCCTTGGGTGGTGGTTCCGGTCTGAGCGCCGAGAACAAATACATTATGCCATCGGTCTGAAATGCTGGAGCCGCAACAGCGTTTACACCCTCGCGGACCCAATTGAGCAGTTCTTCTTCCGTCTTGACGGATCTTGGGATCCACTTGAGTGTGCCTTGACTGCTCCAAGAAAACTCTTCGGTCCATGGCCCAGAAGTCCCAACCACCGAGAGTTCTTTAGGTAAGTACGCGGCTAGATAAACTTTCTGAATGGCAGGATCCTCGGGGAACTCGGGAACGCTCATTTGTGCATAGCCACCAGGAACGGTGTAGCGTAACTCAAGCGAGAACGGGGTATTGGGATCTTGTCCAATCAGTGGGATAAATAGCTGGTCCTTGTCACCGCGCTCTAGAGCTACCGGTTGGCCATTGATGCGCGCCGGTTGAGTATCAAATTCTGCGTCTACTGGCAGTCGCAAGGCCAGTCGTTGACGAGCACTACGCATACGATAAATGGCTTGCACACCACGCTGGTCACTGCGAGTGACTACGGTTCGCACCAAAGCTCGCTCGATACTTGTCCGTTTCACTTCTTCTAATTGGTAACGGGTGGCGGTTAGGTTAAGCGACCAATCATCGTGAAACTCAAAAGCGCGAGCTGCATCGGGTACTGCTGCATCTGGCATAATATCTTGAGCTGGGTCGATCGGTCGCAAGCCGCTTAGCTCTTCGCCAGCCGTGACGTCCAGTGACTCCGTCTTGGTTACCACAACCTGGCCCCAAACACGATCTGTACCCGCCGGCTTGAGGCGTGGAACACTCAACTGCAGGCTCTTGCCGACCTCCAATTGTTCAAGCTTGCGCTCCCAATTCAACTTTACGATCTGCGTGCCGATTAATTCAGTCTCGCCGCTGAGCGACCAAGCCACATAGCCTGCCGCAACATCGGCGGGAGGCGGAGTGATCGCTACTTCGCGAAGACCACTGCTTGTGTTGCGTATTTCGGCGGCGATATCGGCGGGCACATCAATTCGCAGTGACTTTACGCCACTGTAAAGAATATCGTAGAAGACCAACGATTCGTAACGCACGACGCCGCTGTCGATACGCACAACCATACGTTGTCGCGCTGTGACCTGTGATTTCCGTCGCTCGGCACTCATATCTAACTGGGCCGGTTGTTCGGAGAATGCAAACGCGAGCGTGGGGCGAGTAGAGGGAAAACGATTGTCGCGCACCGAAGCTTGGCCTTGATAGGCTTCGCTGAACGAGATTGCTCGCAGACCGGTGGTAGTAGATGGATTTACACGTAAGCTCTCGGGCGCATGCAGGATAAAACGCCCTTCGGCTCGCTGAACAAACGCTTGCTTGGCTTGAGGCACAGCAAGTTGTATGGTGGATACAGAACCTGTCGGGGTTAGCAAGTTGGGGTCGTTAAGTCGCTGTTGGATACGTACAAGTATCGCGACTTTGCCGATTGCCTTGTTGGTCAAGTTAACAATGAGGCGAGTGTCGTTTTCGCCTTCCTTGTGGTACGAGTCCACGACCGCGGCAATCGCATCCGCAGTGGCCCGACCAACAACTTGCATGACCTCAAAGCCAGCCGGTTCATTGAATTCTAGCTGAAACACACCTGCTTCTTCGATGTTGTAGATCGCCAGCAGGTCGACCGATATCTGCTCGGGTTCCAAATAGCTTTCAACCAGTTGGTCCACTGCAATACGTGGTTGAATCTTCTCGATGCCGATACCCAGTTCAAAAGGCAGAGACGCGTAGCGGTACGCAAACACCCAAGGTTGCCCTGCAATCGCCGCAGGCAGTTCTGCTGCATCCACTTGCATTAGGCCTGTTCGCGTTTTGGCTTCCGCCCGCAGTGCGGGATCGACATTCACGACAATCATGCCTTGTTGTCGCCCAACATCAATGGCTCGAATGCGGGCGGCCGTGATATCTTTCTTGGTGTCTCCCTCGGTGTACTTTTCTAACTCGATCATCAATGTTTGTTTTGCGCTGGCCGGTTCGAATAACTCGACGGAGATGATTTGGTTATCGCCATCTTTGGATACATCCCATTTGCGAACATTGGGATCGAAGACGTTGACTACTTTTTGATCGCCCGGAACCTCGACGCTCAATTCCGTAAGCTCGGCGCGACTGATGTCGTACTGCAGGGTAGCTCGGGTGCGGACGGTCCCTTCGGTGATATACAACTCTTGCTGAGCTTGGACGACAGTGAGCGCTGTCATGCCGGTGGCACCTTCCGTTTTAGGTGTCCAATCGATGGCTACTTGAGGCGCGGCGCCGACGAATGCTAATACGACCGTTTCCGTTTCGAGATCTACCGGTTTCTCCATCGCTTTCTCAGTAGCATCGTCACTGGCATCAGCAGGCGCTTCGGTGGCTGCAATCATGGGGTGAACGTTCACCTTCACACCGGCTTGTGGAATGCGAATCCGCCAGCGATTCACAGGCGCCTGAGGTGCATCGAAAGCCACATTGTTTCGCCCAGGAGTTTTCGTGAAGGCTCGCGCGTACTTGAGTTTTAGCTCAAGCGTCCGAGGCTCTTTGGTCTTATTTTCAATCAGCAGTTGATAACCTCCTCCTGGTGCAGGCGTGACTCGGGCCGCTTCGCCATCAATGGTCGCCGATTGAATAGCCGCTTCATTTAGTCGCAAAGGAATTTGAATCCAGCCTTGCTTGATCAGTTCAATGGCCAGAGTGGCTTCAACTTGAACGACATCCTTTTGCACAGTCGCTTCGTTCAACGCGGATGTAATGATGGCGTCGATGGGGGAAGCTTGCGGAGGCGGAGCTTGGCGGTGATCCCGAGCCTCTTTCCAAAGTGCTTGGAATTGCTCGTAGGGCAGAAAAACGCCTCGGCCCTCTTTCTCAAAAACTTCGCGAAGCTTTGTGAATGGTATGTAGATCGTCTGCTCGCGATCGGTTGGCTTCGTTTCAGGTTTTTCACTATCAGGCAACTCGTTCTGAGCTCGTAGCGGGAGGAGCAAGGCCAGCGTAAACAGAAGTGCCAGTCCGTGTTGCCAGACAGTGAGTTTCATACATTTTTCCCCAAATAGGCCGAAATTGGCGACAGGCGGTGAGGTGATGAGTTCGGTGTGCCGTGAACGAACTAGGGACAAAAATCCAGATATGTAGCTAGACGCGAGTATAAGCCGTCCAGTTTCCGGTTCTCGCGATTTTGAATAAATTTAGGCACCTCTTGCTGGTCGCCGCCACCCAGCTGCTTGCCGAGCGGGACGGGCCGCCGCGTTTATCGCACGAATTCAGCCCTCAATCGACAAAATCATGCCACTGGAGAGGTGCCGGCAAGACATTCGCTGGTGCTAGTTCCAAGTGAATTGTGCGACGATGTCTTGAAGTCCCCGGCATGGAAAGCAGGCTGGTATGGGCCAGCAATGGTCGCATTACGAAGACATCTCCCGCTTGGCAGTGGATGGGCACCATCGCCGCCTCACTCGCCGTCGCCAGATCGTCATCGCACACGGCACAGCGGTGGGAACCGGGCAATACAACCAGTGGGCCATTCTCGGCATTTACCTCATCGAGATGAATTCGCAAGGTGAGCATTCTTTCGAGCAACCACTGGGGCGCGACCAGATGCGGAATGCCCGCCTTCACCGTCGGATTGGTAAAGTGCTCTACATTCGCGTGCGCCTCAACCGCAATCGTGCGATCACGGTGCCATGGCAAAGTCCAAGATCGCTCGGGAGGCTTGTCAAAAAACAAACCTCGCACCACTCCCCAACCAGTTCCCAAGACTTCGTCAATAAATCGTCTAAGCGCGTACCGCTGCGCCAGTTCAACCACGTTCGGCAAGACTCGTAACAGACTGCGCGACCCATACAGCGATCCGCGACTGCGCAGCATGCCGCTATCCTCTGTCTCAAAGGCCGCACTGCAGTGCCGCAACCAATTGGTGACAGCTACGTCATCCAGTAGATTGCGGTACAGGAAACAACCATGCAGTTCCAATTCCTGATGCTCTTTGGCGTACGAAGTTTTAGCCTTGCTGGAGATGTTCATCACGGTTCATTCAGTTATCAGTTGTATGAGTAATCTTTTGGCACAGCATCCATCATAACCGCAGCGAAACAACCGTAGCTCCGTAGTAAGTGCAGGCCAGTCAGTCAAAAAGACCGGATGGTGCCAGCCATACACTGAAGCTTTTGATGGCATTCCAAGATCGAACGGCTGCCGGGACGACCGGATGGTGCCAGCCATGTACTGCAGCTTTAGTTTGATGGCATTCCAGGATCGAACCGCTGCCGGGAGCGACTTGGGAATGCATGCAGATGGTCGCACTCGGCAAGAGCGACCCACCCATCACGCCACACGCTGACACTCTGCTAGCATTGGACGAAAGGTGGCTGGCACCTTGCGCGACGCGATTAGCATTCCGGGAGCAGATGGTGCCAGCCATGTATCGACATTCGGTTTGACAGCATTCGATGAACAGATGGTGCCAGCCATATACTGAAGTTTCACCAGCCATATACTGAAGTTTCAGTTTGGCAGCATTCCAGGATCGAACCGCTGCTGGGAGCGATGCGGGAATGCATGCCGTGCAGATGGTCGCACTCCGCAAGAGCGACCCACCCACAACTGGCCGGACTCTGCAGGAGCGACCTACTCTTCACGCTGTAACCTTCACGCTGTACGCGAACGGATGGGGTCGCACTCGGCGAGTGCGACCCACTCAGAACTCGACGCGCGAGCATTACGACTTTTGGGGGTGAGAAAACAATGGAATTGAAATGTCAAGTCAAATTCGGAAAACGAATTCGCAACTTGAAACAGTTATCCATTGAGTCTCAACTATTCACCAGCTCGGTTAGCGGCAGCGGGTGTTGGAACTAAGGGTTGCCACTTGTCGACTTTGCTTGGCAATCGGCCAAAAGCGACATCGTCGGTTTGAGCTTCAAACTTCACATAGTCAACCACGCGGTTATCGTGTTGATCGCTGTCGACCAAGTAAACCGCTTCTCCTTTGCTGGAGAGTTTGAAGTTCGCATGCAGGCCAGGAGTGGCGCTCGAATCTTCATCAGCCCACACGACTAAGTAAGACTTGGCCGCCAGATTTGTTCCATCGGGGAATCGCCACTTGCGCGGTGACTTCTCGCTGTCGGTCAAGTACATCCCACTCAAATCAATCGACTCGCCGGTTGGATTGTAGAGTTCGACGAAATCTTCGAACTCACCTTGCGGATCCTTGCCGCTCTTAGTGTTGCCAGCCAACAACTCATTTATGATCACCCGCGCTTGACTGACTTTGGGAGCTTCATTGATCGACTTCAAGTCGATCGAGGGTGCGACCTTGGGCACACGCTTGGTTACCTTCATCGAACTCACCGCCGCAACTGCAGGGTTCTTGAGTAAGAATGCGCTGCGAGTGTTGATGTAATTGCGAAGACCTTGGCGTGGTGTTCCTTCAGTGGGCAATTCTGGATTAGTTGCCGCTAGAAAACTCTCGTAGGAATTCAGCTTACGAGTATCTGCCGCCACTTCCTTGTCTAGTAACGTACGAGCACTGCTGATGATGGGACCGAGTTCATCCCAAGTCAACGATTGTTCGGCGATTGTACGAACGCATTGCAAGTACTTTTCCTTTAGCTTGGGGACCGCCAACAGTTTACTACGCAGCGGCATGCGTGGATTGTCTAAGCCGACTAGCGGGTCGAGTTCGACGCTGCCTTCATTCATACCGCCAGGGCCTCCTCGACCTCCAAATCCGCCAGGACCACCGCCAGGGCCTCCAAAACCAGGGCCTCCAAAACCAAGGGCTTCGAAGAAACCAGGACCACCTTCAGGGCGAGGTCCTTCTTCTCCTGGCGGTCCAGGTCGGGGTTCGCCTGCGGGACCACCTTCTTCACGAGGGCGACCACGTTCCCCACCAGGTCCTCCGCCACCGCGACCGCCACGTCCGCCGCCGGGACCACCACCAGGACCACCACCAGGACCACCACCCATCGCGCCATGGAAGGCTTCATTCATATCATGGGGTATGATGTGGAACTTGCGATTCTCATCTTGGTAGATGCTGTAGTCGCTGGCCCGCGTCCAGTAGCCATCGCTGTTCACCAGTGAGCAATCCAGTGCGAGGAACCATAGCGTCTCATCGATATCAAGGATGTCGGCGAGCTTTGACTCTAGCTGATCTGCGGGAGTGTCATTGAGCAGTTTGCATAGCTGGATGAGATCCTTCCAAGCTTTTTCGTCATCGCCAGATTTGATCTGAAAGCGACGTTTGTATTCGTCGACGTTATCTCCAAAGTAACGCAGTCCACCATCGGCTCCTGGGTTGCCGTTGACTTTCCAACGCGTGCCTTTAGTGGTACCAAAATTCTCGGCAACAAAGTCCTTGTTGAATTGCTGTACGTTGACATACACGCCCCAATTCTCACCGTTGATAACCACTCGCACAAAGTTCGCTTTGGGTGCCGCGATGTACTTGCGAGCGATGTGCGAGTACAAGACGCTGCTGAGGAACGAGGGATCGCCATTTGAGTTGAGTAGGTTGAGAGTTTTGTAGCCGTAGAGTTTTTGGTCGCTATCGGAGTAGTCCATGGTGATGTTGAGCGATCGCTTTGATCCAGCAGGGACCATCATGTAGGAGGACATGCCGCGAAAGTGAACGCCAACTTCAGGAAAGGTCTTTCCATCAACAACCAACTTGGCAGGTACTTCAACGTCGGTGTTGTTGAACGCGGCGAGTTCTTCCTCCCATTTTTCGTTTTCAAACGTGATGAACAGAGTCCGCAGAACGGACGTGTCGTAGAGGTCTGCATCGGGATACTGAGGTGCTTCATCGACGGCGATTTTGATTCCAGGTTTCCCGGGTTCACGTGACCCGCCGCCAGGGCCGCCACCACCAGGGCCGCCACGTCCGCCAGGGCCTCGACCACCACCGAAACCTCCGCCACCGCTACCCGCGCTCGCTTGCGCAGCGGCTCGTTCTTCGGTGTTCAAGCGACCGTCGCCATCTTTGTCAAACTTTTCGACCAAGGCCCGATTTGCTCCACCAGGACCTCCTGGTCCTCCGAAGCCACCACCAAATCCGCCAAATCCACCCGGTCCGCCTGGCCCACCCGGTCCACCGAAACCAAAGTTAGGAACGAGCTCCTCGCCTTCCAGTTTTCCGTCAGCGTTCTTATCAAGCGAGCGGAGTGCAGCGGGTGCGGCTGCAAGTTCTTCACTAGAGACTTCACCATCGCCGTTCTTATCGATCGCTTGCAGGACCGGCAGTGGCGGAAATGGCGACTGCTGCGCAAGCAACAGAGGCCGGGGCAACATTGGTAGGGCAAACAATGCGCCTCCGAGCAACCCCATGCACAGCGTACCGAATAGAATGCGTCTCATGTCAAACCTCTCGCAACAAAAAGATAAGTGTCTCAATAACCTACTAAGCCAAGCATCGCGCAGCCGTGGACATACTTTGAACATCGTTGGGCTCGCAATTGCAGCGGGTAGAACATTTCTCGAAGTTCACTTTCGCTACCTACAGGCGTCTTGCCTTCCAGCACGATGAAATCTGGTTTGCACTGGGGGAATCTTAGCGAGATCGCTTGCTTCCCCATTTGATCGTAGTATTTCAAGTCATAGTCAATCGTTGATCGCAGCCGACCATCAACCGAAGCAAAGTGTTCACGCTTGTATTCCACAATCACCACAGGCTCGTTGTATTGAACCACGTTGGTCACCAGTCGTTCCGGTACGACCGAAATCAATTCATCATAAAGTTGTCGATAACGCAGTTCACCGATCGGAGTATCGCTCTTGATACGCATGCGATGTTTGCCTGTCACGCGGTTTTCTCGCCATTTGATTTCGAGATAACAGTCCAATCCGGGCTTCATCTGGTCGTACCAGCGCAATCGCAACTTGCGACGACTACCGAGCCCATCCAGGTTAGCGTGACAGGCGGAAAGGCCTACGTCGTCAAAGTAAATACTCCTGACAATCGATACAGGTCGGTTATGTACCAAACGCTTCGTGCTACCCTGCAAGAGTGCACGAATCGTTCTCACGTCGGTATCTTCAAACACAAACTTCGTTTCTCGCCGCTCGGCTAAGTCACGACGTGTTTCACTTTCATCAATCAGGTTGAGCACGGCAGGAAGTACTTTCAAGTTGCATTCAAGTTCACATAAGAGATCTCACAATCGGGCAGTTTCTCTCGTAATTGGGACATCAAGCTGCCGGTCTCTTTAGGTTGTGTCTCTTTGATCACCACCCGCACTTGGCCTCGCCCTTGTTCAACGTCTAATCGCTGAAGCCCGTAGTTCTTGAATACTTGCTCCAAAACCGCCAGTGCACTCGTTTCGCCTTTGCCAAAGTACTTCTCAGC
>JANRMD010000119.1:0-28511 GCA_033761895.1 Pirellulaceae bacterium
GTAAGCGGAGCGCCACCACCGGAATGTTCGCGGAGCAGGTGTTTGATCCTAAGGGATCACAGAATCGGGGATGAGCATGGTTTGCGCGTCAACTCTGCGATCCCTTCAAGATCGACACTCACGCGACCAACTCAACCGGTGGTGGCGCTCCGCTTACCACCGGCTATTGGCTTGGATCCATTCGGGATGGAGTGGTCAGGCATAAGGTGGCTGGTACTTGCTTAACCACAGAGACATATAGCCACGGAGTCGCTGGTGGTCTGCGGCTACTAACCGCCAGTAATTTTGCGGAAGCGGAAGTATATTATGCTGATTGCTACTGCCGAGTGTGCCAAGCTGACTTGGAATTGGTCGGTCGCTTGAAGGGTACCGAGACACATGCCATGCAAAGTCTTGCGCAGAACATTTTGTTTCGCATGCTCTCGATGTTCGCTGAAGTGGCCGCTGTTGGCTACGAACAGTTACTATCTCAACTTCGCATCGCTTGGCTCACGCCCAAGTTTTTACCGCGACCGATTCGTGATCTATTCGTTGGCAGATCGCGGCTCACATCGCTCGAATGCGGAGTGCTCGAAGCGTTTGTGAGATCTCTGGACGGAGAGTCTGCCAGCTTTCAAGGTAAAGCGTCAGCCCGAAAGATGGTAAACGAAAAACCCTCGCTGATGAAGAACCAGCGAGGGTTAGGAGTCTGATAGAAGCTAACGCTTCGGCTTAGTAAGGCTATTAGCTAATGGACTGAATTTTGCGTGGCTTACTTGGCGGCCAAGCGATTAGCGTCGTTGTCAAAGTCGAAGCTAAGTTCCAGCTTGTCGCCGGCGATCAATCGGATCGATTGAGTCTTGACTTGCTCGCCGACTTTAACTTGGATCACGTAGTCGTCCCAAACATCGCCTTCCTTCAGTTGGCTGGTCTTGAAGACGCGGGTGGAACCTTTGACCTGAGTTTGATTTCCGGCCAGGGTTACTTCAGCGTTTTCAGGCACGTTCAGAACAACAGCAGTGTCAACTTTTGCTGGAGGCTTAGGCGCTGACTTCATGGCGAAGCGAACGTTCTCTTGCGATCCGGCGGTTACGACAACGGTTTGTGTGTCCGTAACGATGTTGCCGTTGTCGTTCAATTCAGCACGAATTTCGAAACGGTACGACTTACCTGATTCGAGTCCGCGGCTTACGAATTGACGAACTTCACCTGTGCTGGTGGTCAGACGATCGTTGACGTAGACCTTTGCGGATTCTGGAACACTGACGTTCAGCTTTACCGAGTCATCGGAACGACTGCTCGAAACCAGCGCCGAGGTAGGGGCTGGAGAAGCTGTTGATGCACCGTAGTAGGGCGCAGGTGCAGCCGAGCCAGTGCTGCCGTAACCGGAGTGAATCACAGAACCGGTGCTGCCGTAGCTGGAGCCCGTGCTGCCGTAGCTGACCGATCCGGTGCTGCCGTAGCTGACGCCACCGCTGCTTCCGCCACCGCTTGAGCTGTAGCTGCTGTAGTAGCCGCCAGAGGATCCGCCAGAGGAACCACCAGAAGAGCCGTAACCGGCATATCCGCCGCTTGAGCCGCCGCCGCTGCTGGCGTAGTAGGCATGCCGTGCATGCTTGGCAGCGATGTGTGTGTGTATACGTGTGTGAAGACGACTGAGAAGTCCGGGTCGGCCTGAGCTACCGCCACTGCTTGCAGCACCGCTTGAACCGCCACCACTGGAGCCATAAGCGGCGATATAAGTCCCACCACTGCTGCCGTAGCCTGCGTAGCTTGTACCACCTGAGCTGCCGTAACCAACTCCGCCGGAGCTGCCGTAACCAACTCCGCCGCTACTGCCGTATCCGGCGCTACCACCACTGGAACCGCCGCCAAACAAGCCACCGTGGCTACCGAAGCCAGCGTTAGCTGAGTTACCCACAACCGCGCCGAGCAGAATCGCGATTGCTAGCCGAATCATTGTGTACTTCATGTCACTTCTCCACACGACCGATGTTGACTTCTCAAAATCTGCATAACCTGCAGATCCGTTAAACCGCTCCCATAGCATACCCGCAATGGGGCTTGGTTCAAGCAGTCTAGGTAGAATTTACCTTTTGCGCAAATCGGGTACCGCAGTCAAAATGTAGCTCAAAGCAACAGTTTGGGAGGTAATCAATGGATTTTCTTCCCATTGATTGGTTACTCTGCGGAGCTTAGGCAGACGGGGCGGTTAATCCGGTACTTTCAAAACAATCTTGTCGAACGAGACAGTTCCGGTTGCTCCGAATAGGCCGATCGACACAATCGCTTCGCGAGCCTTGCTGGGGACGCGGAAAACTCGTTCGTGATGTTTCCATGCCTGCGTGCCTCGAAAGGGGCCGAGCCATTGAGTTTCGAGCAAGTTTCTTTGTTCATCGAAGAAGCGAACGGTCACCGCCGGAAGTTCCGACGGGTCCAAACCCGCTTTGACATCAGCCGTCTTCACGGAAGCAGAAAGGCTTATCCTAGGAACCTTTCGACCATCCAAGGCTACTCCCTGGAGCAAATTGGTGGGCCGACCTTGGCGGTCATTTTCAAAAGACACGTAGTGCTTTCCATTAATTCCGTTTTCTTCGGTCTCCCAAGTCAATCCACGTTGGTAATACCAGCCTGGCATGTGGCCATTTTCTAGCGGCTTTTCTTCAAAGTCGCCATTCACGAGTTGGGGTTTGCTAGGGTCTGCCTTCACCTTGCGGTTGTCTTCCGCTTCCCCGGTCATAGGTACAAAGAGGGTTGGGCGAAGCGCTTCTTTTTCCAGTTTTCCATTGGTTTTTCGCATCAGATAGAGCATTTGCTGATAACGTTCTCCCACTGGAATAACGATCAGACCGTCTGGGGCTAGCTGATCCACGAGAGGCTGCGGCACATCCTCGGGACTGCACGTAACAATGATGCGATCAAAGGGGGCGTGCTCGGGCCAGCCCAGAAATCCGTCTCCAACTTTCGTAAACACATTTTTGTAGCCGAGCGAGTTGAGGACTTGCTTAGCGTGATTGCCTAGTTCGGGCACGATTTCAATTGAGTAAACTTCTTTCACGAGCGGACTTAGCACGGCAGCTTGATAACCGCTGCCGGTTCCTATTTCCAAAACTTTATGCTCGGGCTTTACCTTCAGCTCCTGCGTCATGATCGCCACAATGTAGGGGCTGCTGATCGTTTGCGAGGATCCGA
Organism: Pirellulaceae bacterium; assembly: GCA_033761895.1. GTDB lineage: Bacteria > Planctomycetota > Planctomycetia > Pirellulales > Pirellulaceae > Aureliella. Next base: position 3,172 of record JANRMD010000119.1, read on the forward strand.
TCGGTAGAGCGCGATCAAAGTAGGCTTCGGCGCGTTGGTTCTGAGCCACGAATTCATGGCGTGGAGTGTTGCGCATGGCACTTAATACCGCTGCGTCGGTAACGCCACCCGGAATTAGGATTTCATTGATGAGTTGCTCTCGGGCCGCTTCGAAGCCGTTGAATGGCGGTAAGCCCACCTGAGCTAGACCGGGATTGACCAATGTGACCCCCAGAGCGATTGCAATCGTTAAATTCGCGACAGTTTGACGTACCATCAGAGTTTACCTATTAGTTCCAGAGGATCCTTCGGTGAACTCCATTCTAGCACTGTAGGCTGCATCTGTGAGAAACCGGATTCAATAATTGACGGCAATCTCTACGGGGCTTCACAGCGCGGCAGAGTGGCTGGAATAAGCGTTTGGAACGCGTGTTAATGTTCCCTCGGTAACGCTCTATCGCTTCCGGTTACTGTTTAGTGGCGCCGGCGAATGGGGCGGGTGCGTAAGAAACCGAACAGCGCGTAAAAACGGAACTTGATGCAGAATCGTTAAATCAGGAGTTAAGATAGCCCTAGGTAGAACCATTCGTGCCAAACCATGAGTTGAGTGACATCCTGCGCCCTGTGATAACCGAAACATGAACCTGGGCAGGGATTGCCCAGTCAAAAGTACGTCTACCTTAAGCGAATGGATTCGCGATGCGCACATTCAACATTCTCTGTGTATGCGTTTGTTTCACTTGCTCGCTTTCTCAAGCTGCGGAGCGCCCAACGCTGCTCAAGACGAACGACCCACGGCCAGATATTCTGCCGCGCCCGTTCTATGACAATCACACTGAATACCGCGCCCAATACAATCGCCCCCGCTTCTACACGGGCTGGTTAGCTTATGAAGTTTCGCGGACCAGTCAGGAGGCGATGGTCTGGCAAGAAAACTACTGCGCGGGCAACTACGATCGGCATCACATGCCGCCAGTTTGCAAGACTTACTACTACCCCAAGCCATGGGAAGTGTTGAACGTCGGGGCTCGGCCTGACTTTGCTTCCGCAAACCCCAAGGCACAGCGCGTCCCCGCTGCGATCAAGAGTGATGAGAGCAACGTGAAGCCGATGGAGCAGGCGAGCAAACCTGCTATCGAAGCGGCACCCGCGCCAGCAACCGAAGGAGACCAGGGCAAAGTTGAACCGAGCGAAGCAAAACCAGCTGAGGATACCAAGCGTGAGCTCGTCCCGTCGCCAAGCGATAAAGCCTCGAGCCGGTCAACTTCGACGAAGCAACGGCCAGTATCAACCAAGCCCAGCCCAAGCAGCTCCAGCGCGAGCCAACCCAGTACGAGCAAACCCAGCGCTGGCAAAGCGAGTAGCTCAAAGTCGACCGCTAAGAAGGCTTCATGAGCTCATGAACGGCTTGTACCAGCGCAGCTGGATTTTCTCGCCAAGTGACTTCCGAGCTAACTTTAGTACTCAGGTTCTTTAGTTGGCAAGCACCTGCGTCGAGTTCCTGGCTGCCCGCGATCAACGCGATTTGAAAACCTCGCTGGTCAGCATACTTGAGCTGCGCAGCCAGCTTGCGAGGTTCGGGATAGAGTTCAGCGCCAATGCCTGCTCCGCGAAGGATCTGCGCCAGTTGCAGATAATCATGCAGGCGATCCTTGTCAAAGTAAACGATCAGAACAGGTGCTGGCGTGCGAACGGGCTCAATCATTTTGAGCGTTTCCATGGCCGCTAAGAGGCGATCGAGTCCCAACGAGGCTCCGATACCGGGCAGATGCTGCTTGGTGTACAGTTCCGCAAGGTTGTCGTAGCGCCCGCCCGAGCAAATGCTACCGATGCCAGGGAGATCGCCAAGAAAAGTCTCAAAAATGACGCCGGTGTAGTAATCCAACCCACGCGCGATGGAAACATCTAATTGGAAGCGCTCGGCGGGTACTTGGCAGCTTTGCATCGCACGCACGATTTGACGCAAGCGTTCAACACCGCTTTCGCCAAGTTCATTGCCGGCGACCAAGGGATCCAACTGCGTTAGGATTTCGTCGACTGAGCCTTTGATCTCGGCTAAACGCAAAACTTGCTGGGCCTGGTATTCGGTAAGTCCAGCTGCTTGTTGCATCTCCGCTGCGACGGCTTCTCGGCCAATCTTGGCAAGCTTATCGAGCGATCGCAGAACTGGCACTGTCTTGTCAGTCAACTCTAGCTTCGCCAGCACTCCGCTGAGTACCTGGCGATTGTTGATGCGAATCGAAAAATTGTTGATGCCGATCTCAAGCAGCAGTTCATGGATTACCAAGCCGGTTTCGATGTCGGCAACAACCGACTCGGTGCCGATGGTATCGAAATCACACTGAACAAATTCGCGATAGCGACCGGCTTGAGGGCTCTCGCCACGCCACACTGGCGCAATGTGGTAACGCTTGAAGGGAGTGCCCAGTTGATTGATGTGCTGCGCCGCAAAACGGGCGAGTGGGACGGTCAGGTCGAATCGCATGCCGACTTGCCGACCGCCATGATCTTCAAAGCGATAGAGTTGGCGATCGGTTTCTTCGCTTCCCTTACCGGTGAGGATCTCGAGGTACTCGAGCACAGGAGTATCGATGGGGCTGAAGCCGTAACGACGATAGACTCGCCGGGCTGTTTCCATGATCCGTTCGCGCGGCATCATGACTTCGGGCAGGTAATCTCGAAAGCCCTTGAGGGTCCTCGGCTGAATCAATCCACTCATCAATACGTCTTACGTTCTGGGGTTAGTTCTGAAATTGGGTCGCGTCTGCCGGAATGGACCGATCAGACGCATCAATAAAACGGACGACCGTTAAACGAAATCCCCACTGTGCAACGGTCAGACTGTGCAACGGTCAGACTGTGCAATGGTCAGACTGGGCAAGTATGACCCATTGAAGCCGAAGCACTACCACTTCAGTCCAAACTGATCACCGCCAGCGGGACGTGTAAATCCGCCCTTGAGAGGTCCTCGGTGCTTGGGAAGCATAGGCTTCGGTGCTTCTTCTTCAACTTCGACCTCAGGTGCTTGCTCCTTGACGGGAGCTGCTTGAGCGGCTTTCAGAGAGAGACTGATCCGTTGCTTCTCTGGTTCGACCGACAAGACTTTAACTTCGACTTCTTGTCCTTCTTGAACAACATTTGAAACTCGCTGCACGCGATGATGCGCCAATTCGGACAAGTGGACCAAGCCTTCGATACCTGTGGCCAAGCGAACGAATGCACCGAACTCAGCGATGCGGGTCACAGCACCTTTCACTACGGCACCGATCGGGAAACGCGTTTCAATATCGGTCCATGGGTGGTCTTGCAATGAGCGATAGGACAAGCCGATCTTTCCGGTGACGGGATCGATTTTGTCAACACGAACTTGGATCTTTTGCCCTTCGGTCAAAATCTCGCTGGGATGCTTAACGCGTTCGTAGGACAGTTGGCTGATGTGCAGCAAGCCATCGAGCCCACCGATATCGACGAATGCTCCGAAGTCCATGATTTTACGTACGATCCCGTCAACCGCAGCGCCAATTTCGAGCGCCGCCAAACGTTGCTGTTTCTTTTCTTCCTTGTCGCGTTCGAGCACGGCACGACGTGAGAGCACCAAGTTGCCGCGGCGAGGATTGGCTTCTGTTACCACGCACAGCGCTTTTTGACCAACAAACTCGGCAGTGTTCTCGACGCGGTACTCAGCAATTTGACTGATCGGGATAAAGCCCTCGATGCTGCCCACTTTGCACTCGAGTCCGCCAGTATTCGCACCGGTAATGACCGCTTCGACAATCTCCCCTTCGCGCAGATCCGACCAGTCCGCGACGCTGATCGCATTGCCTGGATTGGTCAGTTCATAAAGCCCCTCTTGAGGCAGGTAACCGCGCACGATGACTTCCAACTGAGCTCCGATTTCGGGCAGGCTCTCTCCGAATTGCAGCTTGGGGATCATCCCTTCGTTGGGACCACCGAGCGTCAGGAACACGTGTTCGCCGTGAATCTTGACTACCGAAGCTTGGACTCGCTGGCCTTCTTCGAGGGTATGGCTGAGCTGCAACATGTCGTCGCCGATCAGCAGTTTGTCTAGATCGTCACCTACTAAAGCGGCATTGATCTCCGCCTCGAGATCATCTGGCAATGGCTGTCGAATGGATGGCACAGCGACTTTTGAAACGAAGCTGATTGGTTCCTGGGCGCTGTTGTCGCGGCGCGGGCCACGTTTATCGCGACGGTCATCGCGTGGTTTCTTGCGATCCCCAGCGTTTGCAGGACTTCCGGAGCTACTACCTTCGCCAGCGTCTGCGTTGGCCGCTTCGCCTTCCGTTTCGGCTTTGGGGGCCGAACTGGCAGCGACCACTTGCTGACGGTCCCGGCGGGGGGGGCGGTCGGCAGGTTTGGCGACTTGTTCTTGGCTTTTCCGCAATTCACGAATTCTAGCCAAGCTAATTGGGCCGCCGCTCGTCGGTTCGGTGGTTGAAGTAGGTTCCGATGGCGCAGCAGCTTCTGGTGCTGGGGCTGGAACGACATCCGATTCTTGCGGGTCCGACATTGAATTAATACCTGGCAAAGGAGTTGGAAAAGCGAAGGGCGGCGGTCACAAAGCGATGTATCGCGGCAAGATTTTCCAATCGCGACCCATCTTGGAAGCACTCGAAGTTTATTCTAACCGCTCTGGATGATAGTCTAGTGTGCAATAGTCTAAACTTGTCGGTCGATCCTTCCAACGCCCTTACTCTTGGTTGCGACAAGATTCCCCCCGAACTGGGTTGGAAAATGCCATGAATTCCGACAGTCCTTTGCCCCCACGTAAACCGAACCGTGTCGAAGATCCACCCGTCGTGGTCTTCAAGAATGACTTTAACGATCCACTGGAGCAGGTTTGGAAGTCTTTGCTCGGCACGCTCAACGAACCAGCTTACGGCGCCAAGCGTGTTTTCGATCTCTTCACACTGATGGCCATTACGCTTGCCTTTGGCCTGCTGTTCGGCGCGCTTAAGGCGCTAGGGGCTAATCCCGAAGTCTTCTTTGGTGTAACGTCGTATGTCACCTTTGTTGCTATCGGTCAAATGTTGCTCTTTGGTGGGAAGAGCCCGCGACTAGCATCGTTAGTCGCGGGACCAATCGCTTTAGCTCTCACATTACTTTGTTTCAGTATTTGGTACGGTCGTTGGGGAATAGTGGGAGCAGTGTGCTCATTGCCTCTCGGTGTCCCTGCCGGCTACCTGGCGGGCGGAATGGTCGCAGGTGTGTTTCTCATTGCGGATGCACTGCGCAACAAGTTCACGCGGCCCGAACCCCAGGTGGAACGCAATTTCTGGGAAGAGGATTAGAGGTAAAAGTAGCGGATGATTGCGTAGCGAAACGCGCCAAGCATTTCGGGAGTGCTGCGGGGGGCCCTCGAAAGCCTTGACGGCTTCCGCTACCTATTAATCGACAATCCCTCAAGCATTTCGAGTTATCTGGGTAGCGGAATGCGTCAAGCATTTCGAGAGTCCCTACAGTAGCCACTCGAAAGCTTTGGGGCACGCTTCGAGCAAATCAACTGTCTCGAATGGGTAATGATTAATGCATAATTGAAAATGCAAAATGAACAAGCTTTCGCGGCTCATTCAGCCTTACTGTCTAGACTCAAAGTGCCAGTGGCGCAATAACCGACAAGACCTCGAGCATTTCGAGAGTCCCTACAGTAGCCCTCGAAAGCCTTGACGGCTTCCGCTACCCCGTTATCGACCCCGTACTCAACAGCCTGCAGCATGTGGCTAGTATGGTACCTCAAGCGCTTCGCACAAAAACACCATGAGTGGCTTAGCAGCTCGGACCCGTTCAAGGATCAGCTCTACAAGTTGCTTGCTCTGAATCTGAGCCGCCGTCAGGTTGGCGCCGCCGATAAAACTTCGGCGACGCAATTCGTCAATCATTGGATCATCTTTTGCATAACCACGCGGAGCGCTCTTCAGCCGATCATCGAACAGCGTGTACAGGGAACTGAATTGCTTGTTCGTGATCGCTTTGGTGTACTGGGTTGGGTTCAGTACGATATGTTCGCGGATTTGCTTCAACGGTTCAGCCTCTGGTTTCCAGATGCCTGCCCCGACGAAACACTCATCGTTGGCAACATGAAAATAGATTCCCGGTGCGTGAACATCCTTGCCTGCAGAGTGCCGAAACTGAATGCCGATGTTTGTCTTGTAGGGAGTTTTGTCGTTTGAGAATCGCGTGTCTTTGTAGATCCGCATCAGTGAGCCCCCCATCTTCTTGGCTTCCACTCGCAACATCGGCGAGATTTTCGAAAGTGGCTTTTCAAGTTGCCGGATCAACTCAAGCGAAGGTTCGAGAAAGCTCTGTTCATAACGAGCTTTGTTCGCCGCGAACCACTCGCGATTGTTGTGTGCTTGTAGGTCATCGAGGAAAGCCAGTGTGTCTTTAGGGAAGCCGTTGAAGTTAGTCATGATGACGGTTGATGCTTTACTGTCTGAAGTATTCGAATAGCTCTCGCTTGAAGTCAAGTGCTTTGCTTTTAACTACTCGCTGCCAATAGCTGGCCAAGTAGCTGGTTTCGGCAGGAATGCTGACCGCTTTAGAATATACTGCTCCCGTCAACCAAGGCCATTGTACCTCTCCATGCTCCTTGGTTGACAGCGTAAGTTTGGAGCAACTGAACGATGACACCGTGGACACAGTACTATGATCCGTGCGGAAACTTGTTTGTATCTGCCCTGCTCGCGGCGCTTCCGATTTTTGTACTGCTTGGATTGTTGGCTTTCTTTCATGTTCGCGCTCATTATGCAGCGTTAGCTGGACTGGCTGTTTCGATGTTGGTCGCGATTGTCGTGTATCGCATGCCGACTTCGCTGGCCCTGGCCGCGGCGGTGAACGGAGCTGCTTTTGGCTTGTTTCCTATCGGCTGGATTGTTCTGACAGCTATCTTTGCGTATGACATTTCTGTGGCTACTGGAAGATTCGAGATACTGAAACGCTCCATCGCAACACTGGCCGATGACCGTCGGATTCAAGTTCTGCTGATCGCGTTCAGCTTCGGAGCATTCATCGAAGGGGCCGCTGGTTTTGGAACTCCGGTAGCCATTTCTGCGGCGATGTTGATTGGGCTGGGCTTCAAACCATTGCAAGCGGCGGGCTTGGCGTTGATCGGAAACACGGCTCCGGTAGCCTTTGGAGCACTCGGGGCACCCTTGATCGCTTTGCAGGGTGTCACCACCGATCTGCCATTAGCGTCGTTGAGTGCCATGGTGGGGCGGCAATTGCCGTTGTTCTCAGTGATCATTCCATTTTGGTTGATCTGGGCGATGTCGGGTTGGCGAAGTATGTTCGAGGTGTGGCCAGCCTGCCTGACAGCTGGACTGAGCTTTGCGGTGATGCAGTTCGCCGTCAGTAACTACCACGGGCCCTGGCTAGTCGATGTCATTAGCGCTATCGTGTCGATTCTCGCTATCGTAATCCTTTTGCGATTTTGGCGGCCTCGCACAACATGGCGTTTCGACGGGGAATCCGCATCTTCGATCGAAACTCCACCGACTGGCCGCGAAGCCTTTTCGGCTTGGTTACCTTGGTTGATTGTATCGGTAATGGTCTTCGCTTGGGGCATACCTGATGTGAAGAATCAACTGAACGCGCTGTCGCGTTTTGAATTTCAAGTTCCAGTGCTGCACTTGAATGTTGTTCGCGACCAACCGGTGGTCGCAGCGCCAACTCCTGAGAAAGCGGTTTTCCAATTCAACTGGTTGTCCGCCACCGGCACTGCGTTGCTGTTGGCTGGCATCCTCTCGGGCTGTCTGTTGGGATTGTCACCGCTGCGTATTGGTGGGCTGTTTATGGGCACGCTTCGCCGCACATCGATTTCGCTGGCTACGATTGCGGCTATGTTGGCATTGGGGTACACGACAAGATTCTCTGGCTTGGATGCCACCATGGGGCTCGCGTTTGCAAGTACCGGATTTCTGTTTCCTTTCTTTTCGCCATTGCTGGGTTGGTTGGGGGTAGCGTTAACCGGAAGCGATACCGCTTCGAATGTACTCTTTGGAAGCCTGCAACAAATTACTGCGGAACGTTTAGGTATCTCGCCGTTGTTGGCCGCTGCCTCGAATAGTTCTGGCGGTGTGATGGGGAAGATGATTGACGCACAATCGATTGTTGTGGCTGGCGTTGCTACCGGGCAGCACGGGCAAGAGGGGACGATTTTGCGCTACGTGTTTTTTCACAGCATCGCTTTGGCGGTGCTTGTCGGTTTGCTGGTTTCGGCTCAAGCCTACCTGGTTCCTGAAATGATCCCGCAGATACCTTAAAGTGGATTCTTAGCGGATTGCTGCTCTCGCTCTGCCCCAAAATTCCGTTTAGTACTTGTGGGTAGGATGGGTTGTGGAAGCGACTCTGGGACTGTTGTAACCTCAACGCGGAGAGGTTGCCCGGCTTGTAGTTGCCAAGCGCCTAGTTGGGCCGCTGCGCGTGTTTGAATCGCAATTCTGGATTTTGAAGAATCCAGCAAGGCTTGAGCGTTCGAGCTGCTGAATTCAAACGTGTGAACCGTCATGCCATTGGCAGGCTCAAAGCGGCGTGTGACGCGCGATGGTGCGATTGTGTCATCGGTCTCCAACGCCACTCGCAACGATCCGACTCCCGAAGAACGTTCGCTGTGCAATTCAGTGACTTGGATCACTAAACCAGCTGAGTCTGCGCGGTTTGAAATGAGGCTGATACTCAGTTTGACCCCCTCAACTCCGTCCACCGAAAAGCCTTCGGCGTAGCGCTGTGCATTTTGCTTCACCTGCTCGAGCAGAATTGTCTGCAAGTTAGGTGTGGATTCGTACTTGGCCCAAATCCTAACATCTGCGGCTGTTGCGTCTGAGGGCCAATTGGATGCGTTCCAGTTGACCACTGGTACTGGTGTTTTGGGTTCGAAGTTGGCGTCATAAAACCAATAGGGCTGGCCAGTTTTTTCGCTGCCTAGAGAAACTGGCGTGACTTCGATCCAAAGTTGAGTTGGTCTGGGAGTGAAGTGACTATCGGGATCCTGGAAAGAAATGGGAAAAGTGACCCCGTTTTTCCCCTGTGATGGTCGATGCACGCGCGCGGTAATTCGACCATTGTTTCCCGATCGCACAAGCGTTCCGGAAATGGGGAAAGCGCGATCAAAGGGTCTGCTGATGATATCTTGTCCGTCATCAGTTAAATACAACTCGAGAGTCTCACCACCTTGGAAAAGAACCGTTTTCGAAATGGACTGGAACGAAACTTCAAAGGGCTCTTTGGTAATCGGCTTTATTTCAACAGGTGCATTCAGCTTGGCTTCGCCCACGGAAATCGGTCGGCTGCCGCTGCGGTTCGTGGCTAGTTTCGAGACCTCAAATGTTCCCAGGGAAAGCTGCTCGGACAGGGCTCGCAGCAGGTCGTTGCCGTTCTCTATGTCGTAGTACTTGCCTTCGGTGCGCTTGGCCAATTCAAGTAGATTCGTACGAGCTTGAGCGTTTTCGGTGTCGGTGACACCCACTCCCAAAATGAAGAGCGGTACCTTGTTGCTATTCCAAGCACGCAAAACCTCTTCAATTGAAGTGATTGTACTTGGCTCACCTCCAGGACGACCCGAGGCGTTGAATTGAAAATTATCGCCATCGGTGATGACTACGATACTCTTGGCTGTTGAAGCATCATCTGCGTCAAAGTCTGTGAAGGCTTCGATGATCGACAGATAAAGTGGTGATTGCCCCCAAGGAACAATCTTGGAAAGCTTGCTAGCCAATCCGCCAACCATATCCGTCGTAAATCTTCCGAGTGGCAATATCTCTTCCACATCGCGACTCGGTACGAGATCGTTGGGAATTGGATCGGGGTAGTTGGGTTGGGTTAGGATCTGCGTTTTACCGGTGGTTGCATTGTTCTTTGCATCGGTCGGTCGCGACCATCCAAGACGATGCCCGAACAATCGAACCCCAATTCGTGCGTCGGGTCTGGCGGCCAGTTGCGTGAGCATTTGTAAAACGCTCTGTTTGGCAAGTTCGAGCCTTGACTGGGACTTCGCCGAAATAGCTTCAATTGGGATCTGTTCGCCCATACTCCAGGAGCAATCAAGTACAAAGACGATCGACGACTGTCGCGTGGTTTGACCAAAGACAACCACTTCTGCCCAATCGAATTGGTGCGGCTGGTAATCCACAACAATCCCTTGGCCGACCGAAATTGGCGACCGAAATTCATGCCCTCGATAGACCAAAACCGCATCGTTCGAATAGGCCGGATCCAGTCTTTCGGAACTAATCCGATAAGACGCTTGGTCTCCCTCTACCGGTAATGGGACCCTCATTCGTCGCTCTTTAAGGATGCCGTTTGTACTTCGAAGTAAGAGTGCGCCTTGCCCATCAGGTATCGGCATTTTCCATGGTTTGCCCGCCGAGCTAGACACCGAGGGGATTACGGTGATTTCATATTGCGCGCGATCGCTTTCTCCACCAGGTGCCCCCATTTTCACCGAGGTGCGGATGCCGTTGCGCGCGATAGGCCCAAGAGTTCGCACCCTGTCGATAATCGCCTGTGAGGAGTCGAGCAAGGATTCGTTTTCTCCTGGCATTGACGCTGCGTAATCAAGCACCTGCTTCACAGAACGTTCAAAGTAAGATTCCGCGTTAATGACAATCGAATCAGCAAGTGGTTCTGCGTAAAAGTCATCGACAACGCGATTTGCATACCAATTCAACAGATCCTTGAACGCAAGGCTGCGAAACAGTGTCGCGTTGTTGGTTTCGAACTGCGCCGGACATATAGGAGCTATAGCTCGTTCGTAACGCTCGGCAAAACTAGTCTGCGTCCATCCGTCTGCCTCTGTTTTAAAGGTCTGATTCACGTCTGCGCTCTTGCACCAATCTTCAACGCCGTTTGGGCTAAAGAGTTGCATGGACTGAAAGCACCTTCGCAACCGTGAGTTGCCGATGTCGATTGCCCTGAGTTCGCGTTGCTTGTCATTCAATGTAGATTCCGCTAGGGCTGACATGGATTCGAGCGACAATCCATCCTTTAGCAATAGCAACTCGCCGAGTGGGTGTGTGCCCCAATTGAGCAGTCGATCTGCGTAACGCGTTTGTTTCGCCTTGGGCTGAGCGTTGGCTTCCAATGTTTCAATGAGGCCGCGATTGCCCACCCCAGTTCGAACAGCAGAGTAGGCGACTGCGTCTGGTTTTGAGGCAGAGGCCGCGAGTGTTTCGCGTAGTTTAACGTTCGATAATTCCCTCAACGATGCCCTTTCGTCGGCGGTGAGGAAAGGGAGGCCCAGCAGTGCGTCTAGCTCGCGAATGGCCTTGGCAGACTCTGTGGAGTTGCGACCAGCACGCTCCATATGGTCTCGCACAAGTCCTTTTAGTGAACTTAAGTCCCGCTTTACTTGAGTTACCTGTTCAGCGAGTTTGTCATCCTGTCCAACTCCTGCGTCAGTGACCTCAGACAGGACTTCGCTCAATTCATGAAGACTGTTCACTAGTCGCTTCAACTCTTGAACGGCCAGTTCCTCGCGTAGGAAAGTGGACGCAACTTCGGCGTTTCCATTTTCAATCTCCGCCGCGTTCCAGTGGGGTAGGTTCTCAAAGACTGTTTCGGGAGAACAAATCCAATTCGCAAGGAACGCGACTTCGGCGAATCCCTGATCCTTCAGTCGCAAGGCGGATTCAACACGTGGAGAGATACTATCGTCGCTGCTATCGATCTGCGCTAGAGCTTGTCGCAAGCCGTCCCAAACTGCCTCTGAGGATTGAAGTAGATCCGAATCGCTTGGTCCGATAATCAGCCGGTCTTCGGCCATCCGACGTTCGTTGTCGACCAACATGAGGGCTGGTCTACGCCAACGGTGCCCACGGGCATCACCTTGTACAGCAAGACGTTCGCATCGGTCTCGCAGTTCGAATAGCTCTTGAATGACACTATGGTTGGGCCAACTGGATAAGCACTCGTATTTCTTGGCGAGCCCCAGAAAGTTCAACTCATTTAGTTGTGTTAACTGCGGCGGAAATCCCTGTGAAGCCACGATGCTTGAAACCGTTTGTTCATTATCGATGGCCGCGTTTACAATGCGAGTGCGCAGCGAGGCCGCCGATTGCGAGGGAATCTCACCCAAATACTCCTGCAAGGCCAAAGATGGTAGATGGGAAGGTACCCTAACGGTTTCGGTGCGTTCCTGCAGAATGTTGGCTTTTGCCACGCCACTGTTGGAGAGTGCATTCGTCTTCGCCCGTTCAAGCGTTTCTTTCAAGCGTTTGCTCACTGAGGGAAACAACTGCTTCGATGCAAATTCTGCGTAACCTGCGCCTGAGGTTGAAAGTTTTTCCAACCAAAGAAGTTTTTGCTCAAGGTCTGCCCAGCTTTTCGGATCGTAGCTGTAGAGTCCCATCTCTCGCAACTCGTCCATGGTACGCCATAACGGCTCCAGCTCCGTTGATGACGGAGTAGATGCAGCTAACTCCGCATGCTGTACCGATGCAACTTGGCGCGCCAGTTCAGCACTATTCAGTGCCCAAGTTATTCTGAAGTCTTTATAGTCCTTGGGTGCAACACTTGGCGTCTGCGAAGTCCCACGATGGGTTAATGCCCATCCGTCGACAGTAAGTGCCAAGTAATCCGAAAGCTCGCGCAGGCTAACGGCACCGTCGGCATTACCTGCGGTAAGACGGGAAGGAGCAGGTGGACGGTCTGCATCTCCAGCTAGCCCAAGCCTCAGTTGACGCCCGAATATCGAGTTGTGCAAATCAGCGCCTGACCAAGATCGCTGATCAGGTGAGCAGGAAGAAAGAACCACGATCGAATCAGGGCAAGATGTTTCAGCCCATGCTTCCAAACGATCCACGAAGGTATTGTTCAGTTGAGCAGTATTCCAATTCACCTGTTGATGAACGCAGTCAAAGGCCAACAGCACTTTAACTCCGGCAGGTGTGTGTGACACAATGGTTGATATCAGTTCCTCAATCTTGATCCATTGACTCGAAGCGATGCAACTAGCCGTTGGTGGAACCAGGCAGGCATCACCTTCTTCGTTCACTGCTCCATGCATGTTGAAGTACAGTACGATCACACCTGCGCGTTCGGCAAGTGAACTCATTTCTCGCAACTGTGTGCGAAGATCCTCGAGGCAAGTTGATTTGGTTTGCCAAGTCTTACTCGAATCCTTCCAGTGAATCGCCTTGCCATGCAGAGCAGCCAAGCCATCCACGTCTTCCTTTACCCAACTATTGGGAGGCATAGGCCAGACATAACTGGTCGTGCCGACGGTGATTACTGGCGTTTTAAGTGGAGCATGGAGCAACAAGAACACAAATGCGGAGAGCATTGTGATGGAGAGCATCAAAAAAAAGAACAGCACCATTCGCAGCCTACGGAGTGGCGCATTTATTTGGCCAGTGACCGACTCGCTCTCCATCTGCCAACGATGACGGACGGGCTCAGCAACGCTTTCGGGCTGGCCTTTCCAACTTCGCTGATTATCCCCAACTTTTCGCATGTTAATTTCGCTGCTGTGCTGTCGAAGCTGGGACTTGGTCCTTGTTTGTTCGAATCGGTGAATCGAAAACTGTCCAAATCTGGCTTTGCGAACGTAGCTGTCCGATTAAACGTAATTCGGCGGCCCGTTTGCGATCTGCGAGAATTGCATTTCGAATTGGATCAACCACTGCGGTAACCGGCTTGTAGCCTTCCCCCTGTCGCTCGAGGAGTCGCACGAGGAGTACGCCCTCAGTCGACTCAATAATATTCGAAACTTGACCCGGTTGAAGCTGTTGGATCGCGGCTCGCTCGGTTTCTGATTTTATTTTCGAAAGCTCTGTCCAGCCAATGGTTTGAATCTTAATTCTGTCACGAGAAAACTCAGCCGGGGATTGTACTTCCAGCCCCAAGGAACGGTTGCGCAGATAACTGGCGATTTCCATAGCAACTTCGCGACTCGAGAATTGCTCAGTTTTTACTTCCAAACGTTCCCAACGTACTAGTTGCGGCGTGCGAAACTTCTCTTTGTTGAATTCATAGTAAGCCAGCAGTTCCTGTGGAGTCACTTGCGTGTCGAGAACCAAGTGTCGCTCAAACCATGCCTGTATCTCAGCGGGACTTGGCACCGCAGGCTGTGCCCCTGCAGACGCCAAGCGAACCTCGTTCTTGCACTGTTGACCAATTAGCGTCCAGTCGATCAGACGTGTCACTTCCAACGCAAGTTGCTTCCGTCGGGCAACCGGATCATTTGGACTCAGTCCCTCAGTGTTTCGCATGCTGGCTTCAACCAGCGGCAAGGCTTGGCTTTCAAAGATTAGTTCACCGTTGACATTTGCAAGCACCATATCTCCCGGCTGGGAGGGAACCGCTTCATCAAATCGAACCAATTGAATATTGTTAAACAAAGCGGATGCAGTGTTCCCAGAGGCCGTTGCTTCAGCCCCTTCAGGCTCTGTGGCTGGTGGTCCTTCGCGTGGTACATCCTCTTGATCATCAGGTGCGAGCGGTTTGGTTCCGCAACATGCCAGGGCAATTCGAGCAAGCCTGCGGATCCTCTCCGACGGCTCCTTTTCGCAGGTTGTCAGCTCTTGCAATCGTTTCCTGACTTTCATGCTGCAGCACGATGGTGAACTGCAGTACTTACACCCGCACTCGGGTTTACACTGGAGCGCTTTGACAGCTTCGAACCTGACCGACTCTGTGCAGTCACTTAAGCCTTCCAGAAGGGCGTCTTCCACCTTGGGGTAGCAACCACCACAGCCCAGCGTGGCGAGGTAGCGTAGGGCCATAATCTTCTGAGGTGCCGCATCTTCTTCTTGTTTTATTTCTGCCGCAGCCTGCACCGCTGGTGGTGCACCTTCCTCGAGATTCGCTGGGTCCGTGATCGGTAAAATTGGCGGCTGAGGTTGCAACCCTGGGAATCTACCCGTGAGATCGAGTCCACTCAACAGACGACTACCGAGTCTCTGAAGCACGCCTCCGGTACCTCGCGCAAGTCCGGGCAGTCCCAAGAATTCAGGTAGGCTACATTGATTCGACGATTCGGCAGGAGCGATTGCGACGATCGTTGTGTTTCCAGCCGTAGCGCTAGTTGGCGGCGCAGGTTTGGTAGCCTTCGGCGCTACTGCACAACCCATTGGGATGCAGGCCATTAAGCCGCAGGCGGTCCATGCCGCTACAGCGAAGGGAATACAGGATTGCTTCTTTGTTTCCATCAAACAACCTTGCAGAATCGACAAACTCAACGCTTGCAGGATTCCCGTCACGAAAGCGCAATTCGGTATATTCCTCAAAGTCCTTCTTCGAGTATCGTCTCGGTTCGCCAAACGACTTGAGAATAGATAGCGGTCACTGTCAATTGTCTAAGGCTTCGTTGAAGAAAATTTGTGATAGATCTAGCTAGCATTCGCAGGGCGGATGCAGCAGAAGTGATCTAACTACTTAGCTGACATTTGCAGTCGCAGGGGTTGAGCTTGCTTGCCAAGCTCGACCAACTTCTCCGCTTTGCGAGGTCGATTTTTCATCACACCAATCGCTATGATTTTGTACTTGCCAGGCTGAAGGCCGAGAATCCGAAACGCACCCTGTTCGTCCGTCTTGGTCGTTTGTGCGATAGCCCCTTTTTCATCTTCGAGCGTTACCTTCGCGTTCGGCAATGGAGCGTCGACGTACAGTACAGTTCCTGCGATCTCATAAGTCACGCTCTTGAGTTTGGCTTTCCATTCTTGCTCCGAAACGATCGTGAGTACGGATTTGGCATCCTCGCTTTTGTTCCCAGCCAGATCTGTCGCTCGAACCAGGAGAGTTGCTCGTCCTGGAACTAAATCTGCAGTTGGGAGGGTAAACACCCAACTGCTATCCGATTCACGTACGCAGAGTTTGGGAGCAGCGGCGGAGTCCGCGAATTTGCCAACGCCTTTTGAGTCCACTTTGAACTCAACACTGGCAATTCCACTTAACTTTGCATCATCCACGCCAACGCGAATATTCAAATCGCTGCCTTGTGGGAATGTTGTGCTGGGTGAAACTTCAACCCCCGTGATCGTTGGAGGGTCGGAGTCCGCAATGATTTCAACAGGTTTGCTCCAAACGGTTTCACCACCCGCAAACAGCCTTGCGAGCAGATTGACTGGTTGGTTTTTCAAGGGTGGAGGTGGCAACTCAAAGGCAATATCATCCACTTTTGCCGTAAGCGATATGCGGCCATTGAGGATCGAATTTACGGCCACATCGATTTGGCGTTCCGCAGCAAACTTAACGGTCGTTTCATTGGCAAACTCTCGGTCTCGATCTAGATCCCACCCAACTTCGACGTAATCCCTTTTGGATTCAAAAGCGCCTGGGATGGCATCGATCCGTAGCTTTATTGCTTGGCTTTTTTGATCGGGTCCTACGTTCAATCCATCTTTGGGATCTACAAACTCAATTCTTTGAAAATCGGACACGATAGGAATGTCTGCATTCGTGCGCCAGCATGGGATCTTGATCACAAACGCCCGAGGGAATCCATCGATATCGAGCTCAACAGTCAACTCTCGCGTGCTCACAGTTGGCACTTGGCAGTGCAGCGTAAGAGTCTCTCTAGCACGAATAACACCTTCGAGTTTCATCTCTGTTCCACGGGGGAGTTGCTCCACGATTCGGCCAACGACTTCGATTCCTTGGTCGGGCACAAAATCCTGCTGCCGAACGTTGAGCAGAATTTCTGCCCGCTCTGACAGTGCGTCAAATCTGACCGTGGGTTCGATGTAGCTCCGCGGATGTCGAACCCGCGTCGATATTCGTCGCCAGTATCTTTGATTCGTTGCCTTTTCTGTGAAGACTAAAATTAGCCCCTGATTCGTTGGGATTGAGTCTGGGGCTTTCTCCTTCGCCGCTGCTTCTGGGGCTGCAGCGTTGGCGATCCCCAAAGGTTGCAGTTCAAGCCACATAGGATCCGACGTAGTGTCTAGGGTAATCTCCGGTATGGCGGCAATCAGCTTGGTTGGACCAAGGATGTTTTCAATTTCCTTAGAAGCTGAACTGGTTAGAAAACCCTCTGGCAGAGTCACTTCCCTGCGCGACATCAACGCAACCAACTCAACCGACAGTACGCGTGCCTTGCCGCTATTGTTTTGCAAACCGACGCGAAACTCCGTACCGCGATTGGGCCATAAGAAAAGGTCTAGTCCTTCGTCCGATGGTGCCCAACTATTAGCCACTCCGTCAGCAACAAGTCGTAATCGCTCGGCTTCAGGCAACTGAACCATCATTTCGTGTCGAACATATTCGTCATCGCCTACAAGCTTCCAAATTAGTTTGGACTGAGAAGGTCCTGGACCAAGTCGCCGAACTTTGAATGGAATTGTGATCCGTTGCCCCGCAGCAAGCCCCATAGTTGGACTGACGGTACTCGGTTCGGGGTGGATCGGGTAGTTCAGGTAGTTAGCGAGCACTGCGACTCGCTTTTGCGCGTCGTCAACGGACTGTTGACGGTCTTTGGAGGCGGGCTCAGAGGCAATGGCCTGCATCAATTGCTGTTCCGCTTGGCGTCGTACTGCGTCAAACTTTTGAGGAAGCGTTGACACTTGATGAAGTGCGATTCCTGTTGGCCCCTGCAGTTCTAGAACATTCGGGTCATAGTCCACCAACACCCAAGCATTATTGATTGTCTTGCCGACATTTTGCAAAACGATCTCACCTGAGGCTACCGTTTCAGTCATCAGTGAAATGTTGGTTGTGCCACGGAGATTCAGCCGAGAAGTTGCTTGAGTCGAATAGGGCGGTGTGCGCGAAAGGGTGCTGGCCAGAAAAGCCAATCTGGCGCTGGTGTCGTTGATGAATCGCACCTCTTGTGGAAGAGCGTCTTGTACGAACTTCTGTATCGAGTCTTGCTTCCGAAGAGTGCTTTGCAAGACTTCGAGTTCCCATAGCCGACTCTCAAGTGGTTTACCATCCATCAAGTGGGAGTCCAATGCAGGAATCAAGCGTAGGGCCTGGTCCGCAAGACGGAGCGTCCGCAATTGAGGCAGCAAGTCCTTTTCGGGCGTTGAAGATTCTAGACTACTAAACGACTTTTGAATGGACTCGCCCAAACCGTCATAAAAACGATCCACCTCGCCAGCAATCTGGAATGGTTCCATCGACGAGAAGTCTGCATTTAGACCTGCTAGGCCTGCAGCGATTGATTCAAATCGCACCTGCCGCTCAGTATTCTGAGTTGACATGCGGTTTGAAAAAAGGACTGGAAGTTTTTGATCGAGATCGATCTCTGCATTTGCGGGCTGAGTTGCGGATAACGGAAGTGCGAGCAATCGGTTGCGCAGAGGACCGCGTATGAATGGTGTCGCCAATAATGAGTCCGAGATCCAGTTGGCTGATATCGACGGTGAGGAATCGCCTTGGAGGAGTTTGGTGGACTCTTCAATCCAAATGGCCTGGATTCGATTGAGGGACGCCTTTAAGCTATCGTGATTACGCAGGACTTCACTTAGTTCGCACTGTTCGCGATCCTGCAGCAGATCGCACATCTTCCTCAAGCTGTTGAGAGTCCTCTCAATGTCCTCGTCTAGTTGTGTACTACCTAATTGAGTTGCAGCAATCTTCCTCCAACGCAAAATCGATCGCAACTCAGCCAATGTCTGATTGCGGAGTCGTAGTGCATTTCGCAATTGGTCGAGTTTCTCAAGTGAGCCGATCAAGGTCTGCTCTGCTTTGTCTAATATTCCAAGACATCGATCAACCCAGTCGGCCCCAATTTGATCGAGTGCTAATCGCGTCCCTTCCAGCAGCAAACGCTGGCTAAGAATCAATGATTGCTGTACATGGGCGTTGGAAGTTAATGGATCGCAAGAGTGTCTTTCGTATTGCCGCCATAGTTCGAGCACGCGTCGTGTAATCCGCCACGGAGTACCGGATCTGGAAGCGAATTGGCGAGCCCAAAAGAACTCCAAGTACTGAGTGGACAATTCGCTTGGCAGTTGGCTATGCCATTTTTCAAAGGACTCAGAAGTTTCACGGCTCAGAGCGGCATCGAACCGTTGTACCTGATCTGAAATCGAATTCGGAAACGAAGGGCCGCCATATTCGGCGAGACACTCCAGCATACCGACGCTAGGAAATGCTGCATCCTTGAAATCCAGTGCTGGCAACTGAGCCGAGACTCGTTTGGCAATTGTACCGACTTGGGCTTGGCCAGTATTTGCAAGCTGGTAGGCCCCAACTATCTCCGAGGTTAGCTGCAGTCGAATGGTTCTGGCATCCACTGCCGAATCCATCCGTACGCGCTCTTCAATTCCGTGAAAGTGCGATATGAACTCATTCCAAGCGTGCGGGGCCATGTCGACTGGTCGCATCACGCCCTCTTGAGGCAACTCGAAGTACTCACAGAATTGCCATGCGATTTGCAACAACTGCACGTTCGAGACCTGCGCGTCTGCTAATCGTGAAACGTCTGGGATTGGCTTTCGCGATCGCTCGATTGGCTCGGGCGGTAACGCTGCCTGGTCGGTTGTAGACGTGTTGGTCTCGTTCTCGTTGGTAGGAACGCTGTCTGCGGCCACCGATTCTTCAGTTTGGGCCTGGGCATAGGTCGACTCTGCAGGGGCTTCTTCGAGCCCAATCGACTTTTTTACTTTGTTGCCGAGGAAGCTTGGCAAAACGTTGATGTTATCTTCAATTTCTTCCATGGTAAGCTCTTGAATTCTCTCAGAGCTTCTCTGTAGATACTCGGTTAACCAACCTTTTTCTTTCTGTGCTTCTTCAGCTTCTTTTGCCTTGATTTCGCCGTCTGCTTCTTCGCTATTCTTTTCAGCGCCCCAGAGGCTGGAAAGCAGGCCGCTGAAAGAGAATGAGCTTCCCTGACTGGGCGTACTCGCAATTGCAATCAAATTCAGTGGTGCGCTCGAACTGGATGCGGTCGAAAATAGAAGCGGAGTTTGTTGCGTATTCCCACCGGACTCGCGTTCGACTTGGGCTTGCGTAAAGCCAACGACAAACCTT
Organism: Pirellulaceae bacterium; assembly: GCA_033761895.1. Taxonomy (GTDB): domain Bacteria; phylum Planctomycetota; class Planctomycetia; order Pirellulales; family Pirellulaceae; genus Aureliella. The sequence goes on from JANRMD010000119.1 coordinate 23,080, forward strand.
GTGAACTCGTCTAGGTCAATTGTGGCGTCCTTATTCAAATCCGCAGAACCTTGAAGTGCTTTCGTTATGGCTGCAGAGAACACACTCGCTTGCAGTTCAAGTGAGGCATAAGATCCCTCGTGAGGCGAATTCGATACCAAGATCCACTGGTTGGCATTTGTTCTGGACTTCATTAAATCGCGAAGGCTATACAGGAAATCTTCACGAGCCGAATCTTCGGTGCTTTGGGAATCAGTTGGACCAAGGTTCAAACATATCAAAGTTACTCCAACGCTCATCCGGTCGAGCAGGTTCAATAGTTCTTCCACCGAGACCGTGCTGTTTTCGGCAGTTGCTGGATTAAAGTTGGAGCACTTTAAGAATGGCCGTTCACCATCCATCAGCGGATGTGCGCTGATTTCCAGCAGCGTGACATCGGATTTTTGCGACGGCGAATTTACGATTCTCTGAAGGTACTTGCGCACAACTTCCGGCGAATCCATTATCGAGAATTCGTTGACTGCATCGTCCTTCCGAAAGCTGCCGTCAATAGAAAGAAAACGGACTGCATCTTCTTTAAAGTACGGAATTGGTTTCAGATCCAACGCATCGTACGAGCCTGCGGTTAAGTAATACAACCGCAAGGTTGGATGAAAGAATGGACCGAACAGCAGGTATCCCCACGCAGCAACGCTGAGAACCAGCAGAGTGGTAATCACCCAGCGCAACGCCGAGCGCTGGCGACTTGCCAATTGTTCTGCATTTGCAGAATCGGCCCGCCAGGATTCACGAATCGTCACCGGTTTTTGAGATTGTTTGGGCATTCCGATGACAACAACTAAGCGGAGGGGGGATTAGAGTGAGCGGTACGCAATCGATCGACATAGCCGCTAAGTCGAACCGTTGATCCACCTGGTGCCCCAAGACCATCGGCGATCGCTAAAGCGATGCAGACACAACGTGCGGTAAGTCGATCATCGGGCGGAATTTCAGGTGCATCGCTTGGACCGAGGCTCCCACCGCTCCATCCCGCCGCCGCTGCCAAGGCTCCCCCAATTCCTTCATGCTTGGCAATTTCTGCAAGCTGCTTAGCATCCTCACGGTTATCATCATTGGGTTCGCGGGCCCAGCGCAAAGCAGCTCTGTATGCTGCCAACTGAACCGAGTTGCCTTCAGTTTGGAGCGTTTCTTCGACGCACGAACAGGCCCATTGAACCGCTTGTGGTTTGGGCATGGTGTGCGCAAACCACCGCAGAGCATCGTTCAGCTTGGAGTTCTGGACCAACATGTTCCCGAAGCGTTTGGGGTCAGTGGATTTGCTTGCAAGTTCGATCGCGTTTTCGCTGAGACCGATATAGTTGGCAATCTCGAGGGTCTCATTCCGATTGGACTCTGGGGAGGAAGCGGGCGCCAAACTATCATTTTCGATCGCCAGTTTTGCAGCACCCTCAATTTCCACTTGGAACAAAGTCGCGCCCGCCGCGATTACATCGCTATGTTGCAACTCACTTCGATCGACAGGAGTGCCGTTGATTTTTGTTTCCCGGTCTTTCGCCAGAGCTTGAATAGTGGCAGTGTTGTCGCTGCAATGCACGGCAAAATGACAGTCAGCTAAGTCCATATCCTCGGGGAGTGCAAAATCCGCCCAGTCAGTTCGGCCGACGCGTGCAATTTGTCCACCGCGCAAAACGATCCGTCTGCCTGCTGCTGGCCCTGATTTTGCGATGATGGCGATACGCATTGACTGAACTTCCTTGAACTGTGTTTACGGGTTTGGATTAGTTGAGTTTGATGATCCCACCTTGCACCTTCACCAAAGCTGAACCTGAGATATCGGTTGTAGTCGCTTTCACTTCTGCTTTCATTTGCGCATCAACAGTAATCTGCGTTGCTTTAAGAACGATACTATTCGGAGTGATTTCGATGCTGCTGCCGCCGACTTTAAGGACAATTTTTTTGGCGGCAGTAATCTCGCATTGGCCTTTCGAGATGTCAATCTTTTGGTCGCCAGCCGAAATCGTGAGCGTATCAGAGCCCTTGCTAATCTCGATCGTTCGGTCGCCCGTTTGGATCGTTTCCGTTTGATCTTTGTATACGGTGAGTGTTTGAGAACCGTCGCTATCACCGCAACCAACTGTGACAGTTTGATTTCCGAAGATCTCTATAGTTTGGTCGCCGTTATCCTTCTTCTCAAAACCGACTTTCAATGTGTCATTGTTCTCGACGACACGATTGAAGTCCTTTTCTGCGTGGAAGTAAACGGCCTCTTCGCCTTTCTTGTCTTCGAAGCGAAGTTCATTGAATGTGTTCTGGTCACCTTCCGGAGTGCTCCTAGATAGGATTCCACTCTGGGTAGCTGATCCTGGAAGGGCGTAAGGAACCGTCTGTTCTGTGTTATAGACTCGACCGGTAACTAGAGGCCGATTAGGGTCCCCCTCCAAGAATTCGACGATGACCTCCTGTCCAATTCGGGGAATATGCATGGCTCCCCAGCCTTTGCCCGACCAAGTCTGCGAAACTCGAATCCAGCAGGAACTGCTTTCGTCATTCTTGCCTTCGCGGTCCCAAGGAAACTGGACTTTGATACGGCCTAGTGAATCTGTCCAGATTTCTTCGCCATTCTTGCCTACGACGATGGCTGTTTGCGGCCCCGAAATAACCGGGCTGGGCGTTTCACGAGGTAATCGGAAGGGACTGTCCTTCTTTATCGCAATGAACTGTATATCCGAACGATTTTCGGATAGCGAAGTGAAGCGTTCAATCTCGCCGGAGACGATGTCGATGTTGGATGCAATCACGGTGAACTCTGCGTTGTCATCTCTGGGGTGTTCCTTCAGTGTGAATTGACCACCCGTAAACAAACGATGACTTCTTGCCTGACCTTCGACGTAGGAAAACTTGGCATCAAACTCTTCTTTTCGAAGCTTGAGATATCGATTGCCATCGGACGTTTCGGAATACGAGCCTGGATAGTCGTACTGCTCAACGGAATCGTTAGGGTGGTTCCGTTTTGAAACCAAGCGAACTTCGAGATTTGCACTCGGTTTGTTGTAGTCAAAGTCACGCAACACCAGCTTGCCAGGTTGGACTGCAACGTGGTGCTGCCACTTGGTTACTTGCTCTTCGCCTGCCGAAAGGTCGGGTGGTCTAAAATACAGTTGCCCGTCACCTTCGATGGCTTTATGTGAAGTGGGGGCGTCAGCCAAGACTACGGTGTGCTTTCCCTTTTCGTGTTCGAAGTAATAGTAGATGCCCTCTTGTTCCATCAATCGAGTCACGAAGTCGAAATCGGATTCTCGATATTGGACACAGTAGGTCTGCTTTTCGTAGGTGCCCTGTAGTTTCAACTTGTAATCAGAAAACCCATTCTTGTCTTTGAATACCTTGCCAATGATCTCAGGAATGGTCAGTTCCTGAAAAATCCGCGAATCGAGCGAATGGGAGAGCAGCCAGATCCAAGGACGCAACTCGAGTTGGTAAAGTTGCAGACCGCCTGCGTTCCCCACGTTTAGAAAACGGCTGATGATGCCGTGGAAAAATCGACTGTCACCCGACTTGGATTTCAGCTCAACCGCCATGGTTTTGCCTACCATGTCGTACGGTGATAGGTCTGCCTTGGTGCTCAGTACCTCAACGTTGAAGTTAAAGGGACGCCCAAGTTTATCTTCGCCTGTCAAACGTCGAAAATATGCCTCCGGTCCCAATGGCCCATGCAACTCGTGTAGACTTTCCCCAGCCATGAAAACCTCATATCAAAAACACCGGAAGCGTCACATCCTCGATTTCGAACCAATCAAGTTCCTAGTCCTTACGACCTTTGGAACCTTTTGCCGATTGGGTTAACTTTCCGGCCCGTTCTGAGAGCTTTTGAAAGTCATTTTTCTGGTTCTTGAGAATCTGCATTTTGGTTCGAAGCCGAGTTCGCTTATGGCGCAGGTCCGCGTGCAGCTTACGCAAAAATGCAAGACCCGGCACGTTTTTCAGTTCAAAAAGGATGTTCTCCAAAAAATCAAACATGTTCACAACCCAGATCAGTCGAACTTGAAAAAATGCGGTGACTAGGATGTAATTCGGCACATCCTATCGTCAGGCTTTTCTACATTCCCAAAGTTATGGTTAGTCTCAAAATGGTTTACCATATCAGGACAATTGGCCCTCCAACGGTTCAGCCCCCTTTTTGAGACAAACCCAGTCTATACTTGTCCAGTATGACCCAGAAGCATCCTACGCAACGTTACGAATTCTATCGCAATTTGCCATTTGACGCCCCATCACTTGTGTCGTCGTTCCAAAAACTTGACCAATCCCCCGACAATCCGCGGTTTCATTTTGAACTTGGCGAGGCGGCACTTCAAGTTGGATTGCTGGATTTATCCGTGGCATGCTTTGTAACAGTAACAGAACTAGCACCTCACGTTGAGGCTGGATTTTTCAATCTGGGTAATGCCTACTTCGAACTGCGAGAGTATGGCAAGGCCAAACAAGCTTACGAGCAGGCATTAGTACTAAACCCAGATTGCGACACACTTAACAACCTTGGCAATACGTTTGCCGCCATGGAGGACTGGGAAAACGCGATTGGAGCTTTCGACCGGGCTCTGGGCCTACCTGCTTCACAGGCCCAGATACGCACCGCCCTCGGCAACAAAGGTCGAGCTCTACTGGGCGCATCGGACCGCGATGGAGCCATCGAAAACTACCAACAGGCACTTCTGCAATTTCCCAACGACATCCAATTCCTGGCACTCAAAGCCAATTGCCATCGTCAAAAATTCGAGTTTGGGAAAGCGATCGAATGTTTAGTCATTGCGCTCGAGGCGTCACCGAACAACCCTGAATTGCTCTGCGAAATCGCCCAAGTCAACTTTTGTCGAGGTCGAACGCTCGAGTCGGTTCTGTGCATGAACCAAGCGTTCACACTTAGCAGGCCACCTGCTAACTTGCACAGCCGATGGCTGCAAATGCTGTCTTTTTGCGAGTCATCGTCGCCGGAAGGAATGCTAAACGAAGCCAAAGTCTGGGCTGCTTCGCTACGTCAATCGACTGCCCCACCCCCCAAGCCATCCTCACCTGGTCGCAAGCATACGTCCTTCCAAAAGCCGTTGCGAGTTGGCATCCTGTGTCATTCGCTTTCCAGTAGAGGCCTGCTCGATTGGCTACCTGAGTGCTTAGCCAAATGCGACGCAACACAATTACAATGCCTAGTTTTTTGCGATTCACGGGTTCACAGTAACGTTCAAAACGTAATGGCTCGAATTGGTTGTCACTTGGAAGTTACTTCGCAGCTTTCGGATGGCCAACTAAGCACACGCATCCAAGAACAGCAAATCGATGTGCTCATTGATATGATCGGACACGGCCTATCAAATCGACTTCAGGTTATTGCCAGTAAACCCGCACCGATCCAAGTTTCTTGGTGCGCTTTTCCGATGACCTCAGGCCTGAGGCAAATG
>JANRMD010000120.1:0-11399 GCA_033761895.1 Pirellulaceae bacterium
AACCTTGGCTGGCTTTTCGAGTCCCCTTGTCGGGGGGGTGTGTGCCTCTCTGTGGGACCCACACTGCCACAATTTGTTGGGGACCCTTTGGCCGGCTAACATTTGGGCATCTGGCCCGACACTCAGTCTGGCTGCCCAGCAAGATCGCTCAACACACCGCAAACGATCTTCATCAAGCGTGGACCGGCTAAATTGCCAACGTCCATGACTTCTTCGTGGCTGGTCGTTGAGGGCAGATCCGTGGAAGCCACATTGGTAATTACGGAGAACGCCAAGACTCGCATTTCAAGCTGTCGCGCTGCCACGACTTCGGGCACGGTACTCATGCCGACTGCGTCTGCACCAAAGGCACGAAACATGCGATACTCACTTCGCGTCTCGTAAGTTGGCCCCAGTGTCGACAGATAAGTTCCTTGATGGAGCTCTATATCCTCGCGACGCGCAACGCGTCTAGCTCGATCGATCAAATCGAAATCATAAGGTGAGGCGCCACGCATGGGCACGCCGTAGCCCGATAGTCCTCCGTGGCTAGTAGCCTGATGCCCAGTAGCCTGATGCACAGTAGTCTGATGCACAGGAGCCAAATAAGCTCGATGCCCTACAGTTCTTGCGTGGGGCGTTGTCCACAGGAAATCGATATGCTGGTCGATCAACATCAGCTCACCGACTCGATAACGCGTGTTCAAACCGCCCGCTGCATTGGTAACGATTAACGTACGCGCTCCGATGCCATGCAAACAATGGATTGGCAGCGCTAGGTCGGTGTCAGTAAAGCCTTCGTAGCGATGCGAGCGTCCCTGCATCAATGCAACTGGCATTCCAGCGAGGTAGCCCGTGATCAGCTTGCCAGCATGACCTGAGGCGTGTGTTCGCGGGAAACACGGCAGGTCAGCGTAGTCGATCGCCAGCGGATGTTCGACATGTTTGGCCAGCTCGCCCAAGCCACTGCCAAGTACAATTGCAACTTTCGGTTGATGCAGGCGCTGAGCGAAGATGGCTTTGCAAGTCTTCTCAACTAGCGCCTGGCAAGTGCGATCTTGAGTGGATGACTCTGGGTGGATCATTTACGGCCGAAATAACGCTTGCTTTCGAACGTCAGAATGCCGCAGACGAGGGCACGCAAGCGAGGTTCGGCGGCGTTGGCCGTGGCGATGATCTTTTGCACATTGGCTGCTTCCAGAGCATCCGGGAAACACATGTCTGTGACCACGGAAAACCCGACGGTTCGCATGCCACAGTGGACTGCGACGATGACTTCGGGGACCGTTGACATGCCCACCACATCAGCCCCAATGGATCTCAAGAAGCGATACTCGGCACGAGTTTCCAGGTTGGGACCAGACACGGCCACAAAAACGCCTTTGTGCGCGATGATGTTTTCCCGCCGCGCAATTGCCAAGGCTTCGTTGACTAATTCAGGATCGTACGGGGCACTCATGTCCGGAAAACGCGGCCCCAAACGGTCATCATTGATACCGATAAGTGGATTGTCTCCCATCAGGTTGATTTGGTCATCGATGACGACGATATCGCCAAGTCCATAGTTGGGATTCATTCCGCCCGCGGCATTGGAGACGATCAACAAGTCGGCTCCTAGCGACTTCATGACACGCACTGGCAATGTGATTTGCTTTAGCGGGTAACCTTCGTACATATGAAAACGGCCTTCCATGGCCATGATGGGCAACCCGCAAAGGTTGCCGCACACCAGCCGTCCACGATGGCTAGTCGCAGTCGATTTCGGGAAGTTCGGGATGTCTTCGTATTCGATGGATGCCTTGATTTCGATCTGCTCAACCAATGGCCCCAAGCCCGTGCCAAGGATAACGCCAGCGCGTGGTATCTCAGCCCATTGGCGGCGAATAAAGTCACAAGCTTCTTCAATTTTCGCGTATAGTTCGAGCATGCAAGCAGTCGCAATGTAGGTCGATGAGAGCGGAAGTGGTCGAGTTCTTTTCGTGCGCTGGCATTAAAGCATCTCGCCGACGATCATTCAACACGCCACCTAGATTTTTTTGCGATGGACCAATCGAACACTCCTTCAAGCCTCAGACCCAATTGGCGTGGATACGAATTTACTTACCTTCTTTGGCCCATTGCTTCATTATCGCGATGTTTTTTTCAACTTCTGGATTGGCTTTTTCAAGATAAACGGCCATATCGCTATCGTACATTTCTGCCGATTCGGGGCCTTGGTCCTTGGTCTCTGCTATCCAGCGATCAAGTGCAGCGCGGTGCCGCTCAAGCTCTGCTTTGTAAGCTGGGTTGTCGGCCAAGTTGATGATCTGGTAACGATCGGACGCATATTCGTACAGTTCCTCAGAGGGTCGTGTGGGGCTAAAGAGCATCTTCTTAGGAATCAGCGACAGCACACCACGCTCATTCAGTCCTCGCAGCGTCTGCACGATCTCTTTGCCGTCCTTATAGGCGTTCGGCTGCAGGTGCGGGCGATTGGGGAAAAAGTTGCGTATGTACAGCAGGCGATCCGAGCGTACGCTTCGCAGTCGTTCGATCGTTTCATCGCAACGATCTCGTGCGCCGTAAGCGAATTCTCGCGGTTGGTAACCTTGGGCCAGCAGATCGCGACCTTGCATGGAAGCTGGAATCGAAATTCCTGCGGCAGCCAGTGAAATCGCGGCCATATCGATTTGCTGAGCGAAATCACTTCTGACGGCGGCTTGCGCTACACCCGGTCCGCGAACAATAAAAGGTACATGTGTGCCTTCGTCGTAGAGAAACTGCTTGCCCCGCGCGTGGCTAATGCCATGATCGGTCATGAAAATAATCAGCGTTTTGTCGAGCAAACCTTCTGCTTGCAACCGAGCAACTACCTCGCCCACGTGTTTGTCGGTTAATCGCACCGCGTCGAGGTACGCAGCCCAATCCTCTAGCAGTACGGGATCTCGCGGGTAATACGGAGGTAAGACAACTTGCTCGGGATCGGTCGCACTTCCCAGCTCGTTGATGACGCGTTTACGGAATGCTTCGCGCGCCGCTGGGGCACCTTCACGCAACTTGCCACCATGCAATTGCACTTGCATGAAGAACGGCTGATCGGTCGCTCGGCCCGACCAATCGTGACTGTCGTACATCGCCGCGTCCCACTGGAAGTTGTAATCGGTTTTGCCCAAACGATCCTTCTTGGCTTTGGCACCTGAACCGAATGGAACCCCTCGAAAATCCTTGTCCGGCAAGCCACTGCCGATGCACGTGTAGTAGCCTGCTTTTTGAAACAGGACTGGCACCGGCTGCACATCTTCGGGCAAGTTGATCTTTAGTTTTCCTCGGCCACTGCGATGATGGTGCGCACCAATGGTGGTTTGGTACATGCCCGTGATCAAGGCTGAGCGACATGCCGAGCAGACAGGGCCAGTAACGTAAGCCCGACTGAAGCGAATCCCCTCGGCCGCCAGCTTGTCGACATTCGGAGTCTGGATTGTGGTTTCACCGTAACAAGAAAAATTGGCCGACATATCGTCCACGACAAACCACAGGATATTGGGTCGCTCGGCGTGCAATCGAGAAGCTAGACCAAAGCTGACGATCAACTGGCACAGAACAAGAGCCGCAAATTTTCCGAGCTGATTCATGGATGATCGCTTTGCAAGATGCGTATGGTGCTTCAACAAACCGGAAGGCTTGAACCAGAGGGGCCGAAGTTCCACATGCGAGTAACGCTGGCAGACGCGGCGATGGGCCTTCAACTGCTCATTCTTACAGGTCATGTTGCGGGTACAAGTAGAGAAGCCTGCAGAGGCTCGGAGAATACTCTGCTGATTTGGGGAGTACCGACGTGCCAGAAGTCTCATTAGGGCGAAAGAATACACCCGTAACAGAAAGAGTGGAATACGCTGATGCCAAAAGCTATCACTAGTTGGCTGATGGTAATCGGGTTTGGGTGGCACGCTCTGAGGCTCTGCCAAGGGCGTGGTTCCAGCGGAATTCGACACGCCTTTCGCAGAGCCTCAGAGCGTGCAACGCTTAAAGTTAAAGCTTGACTCTCCACGAGCACGAATTCGATTAGGAGTTTTGAGGTAATAGGAGGACGAGAAAATCGCACTAGACAATGTATCTTCACGATCTGTGACCTGCTAAATTAATTCTTTCCGTAGAAGTGGATGCTCATCAGTTTTCAGCAGGGGAAAGCACTATGCTGCGTTTCTTATCAGCCAAATATCGTGTTGTTTGTTGTTCAATGTTCTTGGCGGGCGTTTTCAGCAGCCCCTTTTTCAGCCACCCATGCTTTGCTGCGGGACCTGAGAGCACTCACAAGCAAACCAAATCCCTGGTACCAACATTCGAAGGTAAGAAACTCAAGCTCAATACGTTTACGTTGGCCAAAGACGGTAATCTTTGGATGTGCTGTAACGATGTGATGACTGCCAACGGAGAAGCCCCAGAGGGTTCCGCAGGGTGTATTCTGATAACTCAGCCGACGGGCGAACTGGTGAAGCGAATTCAATTGGATTTTGCTCCCACCGCCATCAACTTCGCTGAGTCGGGTGATGTCTACGTTGCAGGCTCAGGTTTCATCGCTCGCTTGGACAGCGAAGGCCAAGTCAAGAAGCGCATCGAAGCACCCAACATCGTCAATCGCGAAGAGGCTCTGCGGCTGATGAAAGAGGAAGCCGAAAAGCAAATGGAGCAGATGACGGAGATGTACCAGTCGCAAGTCAAACGACTGGAAGAGCAACTCGCCAAACTCCAAGCTCAACTTGAAAAAGCGGATAAGGACGACGAACGCGCTGTGAAACGCCTTGAAGCTCGCATCAAAGCTCTTGAGCCGCAGTTGACCAGCATGAGAGATATCTCAAAGCAAGTCAGCGAGAGTCTCGGAAGTCAGATCGGCGGCGAAGCCAGTCTTGCAAGGGTCAAACGAGCCACTGGAATTGCGGTCTCGAAACAAGACCTCTTTGTGGTTCTACCGAACGTCAAGGGCTACGGATACTCACTGTGGCGAATGACTCATGAGCTAGAAGATCCCGTTGCCATTATGGACACCTTGAGTGGCTGCTGCGGACAGATGGACGTTCAAGCCGAAGGTGATGACGTGTTAATTGCCGAGAACACTGCCTTCCGAGTCTCTCGGTACAACCGGGAAGGGAAACAGATCGCAAGCTTCGGAGAACGCTCGCGCGAAAAGGAAAGCGGCTGGGGCAGTTGCTGCAATCCCATGAATATTCGCTGTGTGGGTAGCGATGAAATTTTGACGGCTGAATCCAGCATTGGAAATATCAAGCGTTACACCAAAGAAGGCAAATACCTCGGACTAGTCGGTACGGCTCGTATTGGTGGTGGCTGCAAACACGTAGCGCTCTCGGTCGATCAAAAACTAAATCGATACTACATCATGAATGAAAATGGTGGTGATATTGCTGTGCTGGTTCCAAAGAGCGAAGCAGTTGAAGATACCCAAGATGAAAAGGACTCACGTGAAGCTCGTGAGGGTCTGGGCAAGAAGCTCATCGGTACCTGGGAACGCCAAGACAATGCAGATCAAACCAAAGCCAGTGAGCTGAGCATCATGATGGCCGCTCAAGGCATCGAAGGCTACGACGCAGACCTGCAAGTTCCCTATAAATTCATGCACCTCCATTTTGATGGTCGCATGGAAATCAAGAAGCCAACCGTGGCCGCTGCCGCTGAAAAGAAGAAGACTGCCGGACTAGGCTCGCTGCTATCCAATGCGATTGCGGCGGCAGTGGGAACAGAAGCCAGCGTTGCTCAGGTTGAAACTGAAATGGTTTGGGAAGCGGTCAAGCAGACCGAAAACACTGTATCGTTCATGGTCATTGAAGATGGTGTGCGTTCCTATGGAGGTACGGTCAAGTTTATTGAAGATGACAAGGCTGAAGTTGACTGGTTCTACGACTCGCCTGAAAACTCACTGGGACAAAAAGTCACTTACAAGCGACTTCCTGGTGAATGCTGCTCCGCAGAAAAGCCTTGCGAAGGCTGCGCTGGAAAATGCGACGAAGCATCGAAAGCTGGTTACGAGAAGAAACCCGAAGCTGAACCCGCAAAAAATCCTGCTGAATAAGCCAACCTCGTAAACTCACCACACACTTCGAAGGTACCCAAAGTGATCGCATTTTTGGTCAATCAAGCTTCTCATGCAGCGCGCGGTCCATTGACTGCCGCACTAATTGTTGTCTCTCTGGTTGTGTTTCCAACAACTGCATGCCAAGCGGCTGAGCCTGCGGACGCAATTCCCAAAGACGCGTTAGTGATGGTCGTCATGGATCCGATGGCTGCTCCTTTAGCCTGCGATTGTGTCAAAGGACTCGCGCAGCGGAAGTATGAAAAACTGGCCGAATACCTCGAGCCGCTTTTGAAGCAGAAAGTGGTTGTGGTTTGGTCCGACTCGCTTGTGGTTGCAATGAGAGACAAAAGCGATGGACGGGCTGACATCATTATTGGCAAAGACTCTGTCGTCCGTAGCGATGCGGCGCGCAGTAAACTGAGGCTATCGCCTATCGCCTCTTTAACTGACCTCAAAGGTAGCACCAAGCAAAAGGGATTGTTCGTAGTTCGCGCGTCCAGCCCCGTGACCAGCTTGATTGATATCGAAGATTACCAAATACTCTTCGGCCCTGAAGAATGCGACGAGAAATGGTCAGCACCGCTTGCCGCACTCAAGGAATTAGATATTCCTTTCGCTGCCACTTCCAAATCCTGCAGCAGTTGCACCGTTGCCGCCAAAGAACTGCTGGAAATGTCGCAAGGTGCAAAGGCCGTTGCGGTTATCTCCAGTTACGCAGAACCGCTGCTCGAGGGTTGTGGCACGATCAAGAAAGGTGACTTGCGAGTCATCGGTGAATCAGCCGAAGTGCCTTTCGTAAGTTGCTTTGCCAACCAAACCTTATCTGTTGAAAAGCAAGCCGCGCTGAGGGCTGCGTTGTTGGAAATGAAGTCTACCGAGATGCTGACTATCATGGAGACGAAAAGCGGCTTTGTTCCCTACGATGAATCCGCCAGCAGTGATAAGAAATAGGCTGCCGAGTAAACACAGATTGACCAGCAAATTGAATCGATGTCTTACCAGCTCGATGACGAGCGTCGCTTGTGCCTTGATCTTTACCGTTGCTTCTTCGGCTCATGGCCAGGAACTGACAACGTGGCCTGGATTTCGAGGCGAACGGGGTGACGGGCACGCTGCACCTTTCCCACAAACTCCTTTTCAACCAAAGCTGGTGTGGCGTGCGGCTTTACCAACCCAAGGAGTAGGTGGAGTTGCAGCGAACTCGGATTTCGTAATCGCCTCCAGCCGCAGTGAAGATGACAAAGGCGATGTTTTTGTTTGCTTCGATCCGGTTACGGGCGTAGAACTATGGCGCCTCAGCTACGAAGCGATCGGACAACTCGACTACGGCAACTCGCCGCGATCCACGCCACTGCTTCATGATCCCTATGTCTTTTTGTTGGGCGCTTTCGGCGATCTGAAGTGTGTCGATCTTGACTCGGGTGAGATCAAATGGAGCAGGCACCTCATCAAAGATCTTGGTGGAGTGTTGCCTGGATGGGGTTATGGTTGGTCGCCTACTTTGGTCGATGGGAACTTGATCGTAATGCCTGGTGGCAAGCAGTGCGCAATTGCCGCCTTGTCGATCGATGATGGTAGCGTTGTTTGGCAAACACCGGGCGAGACTGCGGCTTACGCGACGCCGCAAGTAGCCAACTGGACTAACCAACGCTCGATCATCGCCTACGATACCAAGTCGCTCGGCGGCTGGAGTGCAAAGAGCGGCGAGCGACTTTGGAGCCTCAAGCCGAAGGAGCCCAACGACTTCAATGTGCCGACCCCAGTCATCCTTCCTGATGCCGTTGTAGTTGCAAGCGAAAATAATGGCACGCGACGTTATGAAGTTAACGCGAAAGGGGCTCTCGACGCGGAACCGACCGCACAAGTCAAAAGCGTAGCTCCCGATGCTCATACACCAATTGTTCTTGGATCGCAGTTGATCGTGGCAGAACGCGAACTAATTTCACTTGATCTAGACAAGCAACTGACGGTTCGCTGGCGAATCAAAGATCGTGCGCTTCGAGCTCACAACAGCCTGATCGCTGGTGGCGATCAGGTACTCGTGGCGACTCAAGGCGGCGAACTGTTACTTGTCAAGATTACCGACACAAACGGCGAGATCGTCTCTCGTCACAAACTGGGTGGCGATACCGGCTACCTCCTTTCCCATCCCGCGCTGAGCGACAACACACTTTATGTCCGAGGCGAAAACAGCCTCCAAGCATGGTCGCTCTGGTAGAGGCTAGAGGCTAGTGGGTGAATGTGCTTAGGATTTGCGGTAGTTGAATTTGTCTCAAATTTCAAATTTTAAATCTCCCGCTTCCAGCCGATAGCCTATAGCCTGTTCCGGCGTTCCTGCTCGCATAATCGTTATGCATGGACTAGCTTGTGCAATAGCTAGATCTTCTTTGTTCGCTTTGGTTTGACGCGCGCCGGATGTGACTTAGGCTTTCTAGGAAACTTTTTTTCCGTACGGAGCGCTTTCGCATTGAGGCTTGTTCACGTCTACCACTTGGAATAACGAATGAGTCTGCGAACGACTGATGACCGCCTTGCCCCAAGCGGTGAACTGCTGGACGTTGTCTTGCCCAATCGTCACGGCACTCCATCAAAAGCCTCACGATTGGAACAGCAGTACGATCATCTGATCGATATTCTGGCTGTTGACCAGGCGCTGGATCAAGCGCCCATCGCTATCGACGAAGAACTGCAAACAGCCGTTGATGCGGCTCGTAATGAGTTCTTCGCGGATTCGTTTCGTATTGGGACCGAAACACTCGAACTAAGCGTCGTCATTCCTTGCCTTGACGAAGCGGACACTGTTGGCAGCTGCGTGCTGAAAGCTCGGCAGGCAATCGATAGTCTAGGTATCTCCGGTGAAGTGATCGTGGCCGACAATGGCAGTCGCGATCAATCCGTTCAAATCGCTGAAGAACTTGGCGCGCGGATCGTGCATGTCGAAGAGCGAGGTTATGGCGCGGCTTTGATGGGTGGAATTGAGGCCGCCAAAGGTCGCTTCATCATTATGGGCGACGCCGATGACAGTTATGACTTCACACAAATACACCGATTCTACGAACGCCTGCTCGAAGGCGCGGATCTAGTTCAGGGTTGTCGATTGCCAAGCGGCGGAGGCAAGATCATGCCTGGCGCCATGCCTGTACTGCATCGATTCGGCAATCCAGCGTTGACTTGGTTGGTGCGAACCATGTTCAAAGCTCCGATCAAAGATGTCTACTGCGGGATGCGAGGCTTTCGGCGAGACCTTTACTTCCGGCTTGACCAACGTTGTACGGGAATGGAATTCGCAACCGAAATGATCGTCAAGAGCACGCTGTTCGGTGCCCGGATTTCGGAAATCCCCATCACACTGCACAAAGACGGACGTCGCGCGCATCGGCCGCACTTGCGAACATTTCGCGATGGTTGGAAGACACTTCGTTTCTTCTTGCTGCAGAGCCCACGCTGGACATTTTTAGCGCCCTCCGCATTGTTGGCTGCCGTCGGAATACTGGGTTACATCGCTGTGTTCTCGCACTTGAAAGTCGGAGCTGCGACGTTTGATGTGCATTCGTTGCTTGTGGCCACCTTGGCGATTTTAGTTGCTGTGCAAGTTGCCTCGTGTGGTGTTTTGGCAAAAGTGTTTGCAGGCTTCGAGGGCTTGCTGCCGTTGGATGATCGTCTCGAGAAACTGTCGCACACCTTCACTCTCGAACGTTGCTTGATGATCTCGTCGCTGATGATTGTCGGTGGGCTTGGTACCGTGGCTTGGAAAGTCAATGCGTGGATGGCTAGTGGCTTCGGAGCGCTGGATTACTCAGAAACTATGCGAGTCCTTATTCCTGCGGTGGGTGCTATCGCTCTCGGCGTGCAAACCGTATCCAGTAGTTTCTTGTTAAGCGTATTGAGACTGCGACGTCGTTAATCGGTTGAATGCAGAAGGCGTCAAGTGCATATTGACTAATGCTGGTACGCAGAGTGAGCCGTCGGCGCTAGCCGCGGATGACCGAAGTATTATATGTACATCACCTATAAAACCGCTGATACCAAGTAACTTCCGTTCAAGTCGCATTGGCACGAGTCAATTCCATGCACGCACCAAACTTCGAGACCCGCGGCTAGCGCCGACGGCTCACGAAAACACCAGGCCTCACGAAATCGCCAGGCCTCACGCATGTCGGTTTATCGCACAAGGTTCCATCGCCCATGAGTTCGGTCGCCAGTACCTTTGATTCCGCCGCGATAGCTTACGAGCAACAATTGCAAATGGGATTGTCGCTCAGTGGTGAAGCCGCCGATTTCTTTGTGCGGGGACGAGTGGCGATGCTGGAGTCATTGTTGGCTCAGTTCAATGCGCCGTCCCCTTTACAGATCTTGGACTTCGGCTGCGGTGTCGGCAACGCGGCACCCTCGTTACTGGCCAGCTTCCCGAACGCACATCTCACGGGACTCGATTGTTCGAACGAATCGCTGACGATCGCTGAACGGAGACATGCGGCAATCCCAGGCCTGGCAAGTCGACTGCGCTGGATCACTGCGGATATGCCTTTGGAGGCACAGTGCTTCGATGCGGTGTACACATCCGGCGTGTTTCATCATATTGTTCCCAACCAACGACCGGCTGAACTGCGCAAAATCCATGATGCGCTGCGTCCGGGAGGTTTGTTTGCGTTGTTCGAAAACAACCCGTGGAATCCAGGCACCCGTTGGGTTATGTCGCGCATTCCATTTGATCGAGACGCTATTTGCCTCAGCCCCATAGAAACTAGGCGGCGTTTGAAGGAGGCAGGATTCGAAGTGTTAGCCACGCGTTACCTGTTCTTTTTCCCGAGATGGCTAGGAGGCTTCAGAAGACTGGAACGCTGGATGACTCGTTGCGCTCTCGGCGCCCAATACGTTGTGCTTGCTAGGCGGCGCGCACTATGAGCGCAGTTGCGGTGGCCAGTGAGCCGCGGTTGGCCGTGGCGAGCACACGGACCGATGTTCTCTTGTCCAATCGTATGCCTCGACAACTCTGGTATCTAGCGATTGTAGCAGTGGGTACGTCGGCGGCATTGGTCGCTGCGTTGCTGTCCGTCTACATCCATCCAGCTCCACGTGTACATGATGAATTCAGCTACATGTTGGCTGGGGATACCATTTTGCATGGTAGGCTCGCCAATCCTACGCCACCAGCCTGGGAGGCACTGCAGTCCTTTCACACTGTGATGCAACCCACCTATGCATCCAAGTATCCAGTAGGTGTCGGTCTGCTGGTCGCGCTTGGGATGCTTGTCGGCAATCCCTTGATTAGCAGTTGGTTGGCTGCGGCCTTGATGGTTGCCAGCGTAACGTGGATGCTCGCGGGTGTCTTGCCTAAACGTTGGGCCTTGGCGGG
>JANRMD010000121.1:0-19436 GCA_033761895.1 Pirellulaceae bacterium
TCAAAAAGCGTATGCAATATCCGGGCTAGCCGCGGGTGAGCGAAGGAGCAATCGTTCATCACCTATAATCCTGCCAATGCAGAACAACCACCAGTTCAACTTGCATTGGTACGAGTCAAGTCCATGCACGCACCAAACTTCGAGACCCGCGGCTAGCGCCGACGGCTCACAAAACCAACAAGGCCTCAATCATTGAGGAATCTATGTAGCGGAATCTATGTAGCGGAATGCGTCAAGCATTTCGAGAGCCTTGTGTTGCACCTCAAAAGCCTCGAAAGCCTTGACGGCTTCCGCTACCAGCAAAAAAGTTGCCCGCTCGGGAAATATCGGAAGCAACGAGCGACAAGCTTCATAGGCTATTACTGGAGTTACTTCGCAGTCCCACGAGCGGGCAAGGCTGCATTCTATCGAAGTTCTTGCACCGCGGGCGCCCTCGCTCGCGCCACACCGCTTTGTGACGTTTTTCACGGCTCGTAGGTTCGCTTCCTTTTCTTTTGGAGATGTTCGATTGAGGAATAGTCGAAAACTGCTACGCTTTACGCTTGAAATATTTTCCAGCTTTTGATCGTTCCTGCTGAAGTGAAGTGCATGACTCGACCACTCGTTTATGTCGCTCGTCGTATTCCTGAAATTGCTTTTCAATTGATCGCAGAACATGCAGAGGTTCGGTTGCACACAGGTGCTTTGCCGCCCACACGAGCTGAGTTGTGTGCGGGTGTAAAGGGTTGTGTGGGAGTGCTAAGCCTGCTCAGCGATCGCATGGATGCGGAAGTTTTCGATGCCGCTGGACCTCAATTAAAAGTGGTGAGCAATTTTGCGGTCGGCTACAACAATATCGATGTCGCTGAAGCCCGTCGGCGTGGGATTGCGGTTGGCAATACTCCCGGAGTGCTGACCGAAGCCACTGCTGACATAGCCGTTGCGTTGTTGCTGGCGGCAGCGAGGCGTTTGCCGGAAGGCTGGCAAGCTGTCCAGCAACTGGAATGGAAAACGTGGGAGCCGCTAGGTTGGATGGGGCTCGACTTGGCCGGCAAGACGCTCGGGATCGTCGGGCTGGGACGAATCGGCACCGCGGTAGCTCAACGTTTGCACGGCGGATGGGGGATGAAGGTGCTGTACACTGCTCGCACAGCCAAACCCGAATTTGATCAGAAGTTCCACGCGCGGCATGTACCACTCAATGAACTCCTTCGCGACAGCGATTTCGTCAGTCTCCACGTACCACTGAACGATGACACACGCAAACTGATAGGTAAGGCTGAGTTCGAACAGATGAAACGAACCACCATCTTGATCAATACGGCTCGAGGTGAAGTGCTAGATCAAGTCGCTTTGCATGCAGCCCTTAGCAGCAACCGCATCTTCGCAGCGGGGCTGGACGTTTGCGAACCGGAACCGTTGCCCGCAGATAGTCCTTTGCGTACGCTCTCCAACTGCTTGATTGTCCCGCATATTGGCAGCGCCACCATTACGGCCCGCAATGCCATGGCGGAACGCTCCGCAAGAAATCTGATCGCAGGCGTGCTCGGGCAGGCGTTGCCCTATGCCGTTTAACTTACCAGTTAAAGTCGAACCGCATGGCCAACAGATCCGACTCAGTTGCTCCGAATGTAGTGTCATTCGTTGTGAATGGATGAATCCAGTCAAACATGATGCGCGTTCGATCGCTCCAATACCAGTTCACCCCCGCCGTAAAGTCGTTGTACTGTCCCGCGCCGACATTGTTCAGATCGAGGTAAGACCAACGCGTCTTGAGCTCCCACGCGCCAGGGCCGGCATAACAATCGGTCACAAAGAAATTCTTATTGGGGACGTTGCGACCGAACTGCGCACCGTGCTGGCCAAACTTATCGAATATGCGATTCTCGCCCGTCAGAAAGTAACTGCCGTGTATATAGCAGCCTTGCACATATTGATTGTCGGCAGTTACAAGTCGAACATCCGATAAGAAGGCTTCACTCTGTATCGTTACCCGTCCACACACCCACGCGGCTTCTAGATTGCCGGTCGTGTAGCTGCTCGCGTTCAAGACTCCACTATCAATCAATCGCTGACCTTCACGGACCTGAGGCCGAGCCCGGAAGCGGACCCGGCGATCATTGTCTTCCGTATGCAGAACTCCCATACCGGTATGGAACAAGTAACGTCCCTTCGACGATTCGTCGTAATAGGGTAACCAAGTCAAACGGCCGACCGCGCGGTAACCTTGATTGTCGTCAATGCGTTCCTTCAGCCCCTCGCTGATGCTATCGAAAAAAACTCCAGAAGTCCAAGTCAGGTACTGGTCCTCAGTGCTGTTGTAAAGCGCGACTCCCACTTCGCGATCCGCCGTGAAAATACCTTGAGTTGGAATCGAGCGTTCCAAGAAGATGTTATTGGTATCGTTGGTGACCTGTTCGAGTCCGAAGGGTACGAAAAAGTTGCCGATTCGAAAACGCCCCAAACCAGGGATCTCGTTCATCGACAAATACGCATCCTTCACGTCCGGCGACGCTACCGTCCCAAGCGGCTGCGTCTCGCCCACCGATTCGGGTTCAAGTGTCATCTGCAGTCGAAAATCGTAGACACCATAGCCAGTACCATCAGCCACCAACCGCAAACGCCGAAACTCGAAGTAATCTTGCGCGCCTGTAAAGGTCGGACTGGCATTGGCCCAGTTGACATAGTCCATTTGAACGTGGCCGCCGAGCTTGACGTTCCATTTTTCTTTGAATTTATCAAGCGGATTGCTCGAATCTTTCTTATCCTTCTGGGACTTTTCTTTTTGGGCTTTGTCTTTGTCCGCTTTGTCTTTCTCTGCGTTCTTCTTGTCTGCTTCCGCACTCTCCTTCAACTGAGCCTCGAGGTCTACGATGCGCGCAGCCAACGACTCCAAATCGTTTTCGGATTTACCATCCGCTAGGCTTGGGCTGTCATCGACCGAAACCGGACGTACCGCTCCACTCACCGCGGGTGCCGACGCGTTGGCGCTAGCTGGTTCTGGCACTTCCGGCAGACCCGTGTTCTGCAGCGGCAGATCCTGCGCGCACGCAACATGAGTGCTAGCTAACGCAAGCAGTAAAGCGATACTGCTACATTTGCCAAGGCTGAGAAGTCTCGATGAGAACTTGGAAAACATGCTTCACCAGGCTGGAACCCTCTCTGTAAAGAGTGAGGTTCGAAAAGCGTTGTAACCTCCAATATCCTTGGTCGGTTTCGACAAATCACTAGCAGGCTACTGAAGAAGTAACCCGAAGAGTTAGCGAGGGAAAGCTAAATGCCCCTCGTTGGCGCTTCGGGTTAGTGCTCTTCCAGACTTCGTTGCAAATCGACTTTTTCAGCAGCCTGCCAGCAGGCTGCTGCTACCAAATGTTTAATTGTGTCAAACTACTAAATCGCTCCATCGTCATTTTCCCAGTGTCACAGTCAGCCGACGCGACCAATTTGGCAGTTTCCTATCCAGTCCAGTGTTTTGAGTCTTGTGCAAGTTTCGTAGCTTGCCAAGGTAACTTGCCAGTGTCTCGGACTCGCGTGTATGCTAGCGTTACGGTAGGTTAATGTTTATTTGACGAATATGTGAATATATAGAGTTGGTCGGCTTGGCACGCCCACTGAACGGCTTCGGGGTTGGTTGGCACGCCCTGAGTCTTCGAAGGGCCGTGGGCAGTGCGAGGTGACTTGCGTTCAAAGGCAAGACCTAATCGATGGTCGACACTTCCGAGTGAAGTGGTATATGGAAGCCTTTCCGAAGCTTGCGCCAAGAAGTACGAGACAAGTGAGAACAATGGCATAACTTGGTCGATGTTGTTTCGCCCAAGCCGAACATCACGCCGAACATCACGCCGGCCAACCAACTTTAGCTAGCCGCAGGTACCAATGACTACCCAAACGCCCACAAGTGTCGGAGCGCCCTTCGATGCTACAAAGCTTCAACGACCCGATCCAAAATTGTTTCACTACTATCTTTGGTGCGCCTTACTCACCGGCCCGCTGTCACCCATTCTGTTCCTATCCTTTTGGTTTCGGTATTCAACCTTAAAGTACAAATTCGATGACACCGGCGTGTCGATGAGTTGGGGGGTGTTGTTCAAACAAGAGGTGTACCTCACCTATCGACGTATCCAAGATATTCATCTGACTCGGAATCTGCTTCAGCGGTGGATGGGGTTGGCCAAGATTAGCTTGCAGACAGCCTCTGGCAGTAGCAAGGCTGAGATGTCGATCGAAGGCATTCTGCAAGCTGAGGAGCTTCGCGATTTTCTATATAGTCGCATGCGCGGCGCGAAGAACGACTCGGCCGCGGTCAAGCAAGTTTCTCCCGATGGTCTAGCGACTGAACAAACTCCTGGGCTGGACCACGAACGAGCCACGCGAGCGCTGGAAGAAATTCGCGACGCACTGAAGACGCTTGTCGAAAAGCGAGGTGCGTGATGGCGTTTGGCGAGAAAGCTGTCTTGCGAGCCAGTCAGTGGTGTTATCAGGGCATCTGGGGTGTCGCAACCAAGTGGTTTCATGTCCCCGAAGAGCCGCCGCACATCCAAGGGGCCGATGATGCCAGCGTGCGTAGCTTTCGACCCGCCGAGGGTTATCTACGCTACCTGAAGTTCTTCTTCTGGATCGGCTTGGCGGCGATGGATCTTGTGCTAACCATCGCGTGGCTGGTCGTTCTGATTGCCTTTCCATTAATTGGAATCATCATCGCGCCCTTGGCTTGGGCCATCATTATCTTGCCCGACATTGTGGCTTACATTGCGATCCACCTGCGCTACGACACGACTTGGTATGTTCTCAGCGACCGCAGCATGCGAATTCGACGTGGCATTTGGACGATCCATGAAACCACGATCACCTACGAGAACATTCAGAATGTCTCGGTTAAGCAGGGCCCCATGCAACGTTACTTTGGAATCGCAGATGTGCTTGTCGAAACCGCGGGGGGTGGCGCGGCCACCGGCGGCGAAGGGGGAACGGTCGTCGGACACTTTGGATTGCTCGAAGGGATTTCGAATGCCGAGGAAGTCCGCGCGCTACTTCTTGCCAAGTGGGGCGAAAGTCGGTCGACAGGCGTTGGGGATGACTCGGAAGACCAGTACGATTCGGCCATGCATTCGAGACTGGGCCGCCAAAACACAGCGGCTTGGAGCGCCGACCAAGTTCTGTTGCTCGAAAACATTCGTGACCTAGCTGTTCGTTTAGCGAACCACTCTTGAATCCCACCCACCACCCGTACCGCGCAAGCTGCCACCCACCTATTGACGACCGAACGCTAGCTTTTCGCCATCCTCTCTCTCTTTCATATATCGACGGTTGGTGCCAGCCACCTATTGGCTCGATGCCAGCCAAAGGTTAGCCCGGTCGCACCCGGCAGGAGCGACCCACCCACCACGCCCCCCCCGTGTCGCGCAAGGTGCCACCCACCTATCGACGACCGAAGGCTAGCTAAGGTTGCGCTTGGCCGGCAGGAGCGCCACAAGGTGCCACCCACCTATTGACGACCGATGGCTAGCTTTTCGCCATCCTCTCTCTCTCAGATCGACGGTTGGGGCCAGTCGCCATCCCGAAGGGATCCAAGCCACCACCGGTTGGGGTTCTCGCGTGAGTCGATCCTGAAGGGATCGCAGAGTTGACGCGCAAACCACGCTTATCCCCGATTCTGTGATCCCTTCAGGATCAAACACCTGCTCCGAGAACATTCCGGTGGTGGCGCTCCGCTTACCACCGGCTATTGTCTGAAGAACGCTCCGCGGTGAAACGCCTGCCTATCTCCACCCGCCCGTGCCGCGCAGGGTGCCACCCACCTATCGACAACTAAAGGCTAGCTATCGCCACAAGGTGCCACCCACCTACTGCGTCGATGCCAGCAAAAGGTTAGCCCGGTCGCACCCAGCAGGAGCGACCTCCGCGGCGGAAGGTGCCAGCCACTTAGCTGTTTGCTTGGCACTGTGCGGCCAAACGCTACATACCGACCGCAGGTTATGGCGTTTGTGAGGCCGAAATCAGGTAGAACGCCTAGAAATTCAGGGCCTGCTAGCAAACTCGTTGGAGAATCAGTCGCCGTTCGCTTAGAATGAGCAATGCGGATTCGAAATTCTCGATGCTAGAGTCCATCGACCCTAGCTCCGATCAACTTAGAGGAATGGAACAGTCGTGGAACCGTTCACGATCCAGTGCGCGACTTGCCAAAGCCTAATTCGAGTGCGCAATCCGAAGATGATTGGGCAGATCGTCAATTGCCCAAAATGCAATTCAATGTTGCAAGTTACCAAGCCCCAAGTCACTGAAACGCCGGTCACTGAAACGCCGGCCGCTGAGTCCAGCACATCTGTTACCCAAACACCTCAGACAATCGGAACGGGAACTCCGCCGTCATCGGATGGACGCAAGATACGCGTCGAGTCGCATCGCGGAGTCATCGATTCGACAGCAATGACCAAAGAGGCGTTCGATCCTGACCTTGAAGATGAATATCGGCTCGCGCCCAGTCAACTGCCTGAACCTGGTTTGCATTCGTCGAGCAGATTAGTTGCACCTCCGCAAGTCAATGAGGATCCGATTTTCGAGGATCCCTTCAACGCCCCACCACTGCCGGCTCCGATTTTTCCCAAGACGCCACCCGCTGCACAGCCTCATGGCCAAGCCGCAACGAACGCGAGCGAGTCCAATCACATCCAATTGCTGGCCGTGCAACGCACTGCTCGTCGTCGCCAAGTCCTCATGGTGGCGGTCTTTGGATCAAGCGGCGTCTTGTTGGCTGGCATGTTGTTCGCCGGTTTCTTGTACTGGTATACCGGTAAAGCAAGCTCAACAGTTGCTAAGAAGCCTGATCAAGGATCAGCTAACCAGCCCAACGAGCCAAAACACGTCGGCCCCAAACGTGAAGCAGAACAAGGAGTCCAACAAGATCCGCTCGACGCTCTAGCGGACCCCATGACCGATCCGCTCGCCAACCCCACCACTCCAACTGACTCACAGGCAACTGACTCACAGGCAACTGATACACAGGCAACTGATACACAGGCAACTGACGCAAAGGCAACTGACGCAAAGGCAACTGAAGGAAGCGCAACGCCCACAACCGAATCCCCAGCCGACCCCAATGGCAAAACAAACTCCATCTCCAACGCCATCGCAAACGCTATTGAATCGACGGATGGAGCCCCACCCAACCCGTCCAACGAACCGCTGCGAAACGATCCCCAACCAAGCAACCAGACTGACGGCTCAACGGAACAACCACCAACCGACGTTGTCGCAGATGAAAATGCTTCAACAGAGTTACCCGATCAATTGAAGAAGTTCCAGAACATTCTGAACCTCACCATCGAACCTCAATTCTTGGAAAACCAAGCCATTCAGAAGGCGCCACCAACCGCTAAGGAACTTGGACTGTCCAACGGACAAGGAGCCAAAGCCCTGCCACCAGTCGACATCAGCGCTCAGCTGCAATTGCCGATCACGGGCCTGATCATTCCACCCAATTCTATTTCAAACACCATCAGCCAATGGGTGCAGGTTAGCGGCATTCCGACCGTGGTGGATTTAGATTCTTTAGTAGCTGCAGGCATTGATCGCCACAAATCGATCGGCAAGATCCTTGTCAGTGGCGAAGCGCCGATGGGCCAAGTCGCTGCCTCGATTGCCAAAGACATAGGTGTGGATGCCAAACAAGTTGAGAACTTCTTCGCCTTTCAAGCTTCCGAAGAAGAGGTTCGCAGGCGTTTGCCAACTGCCATGAAGATCAGCGATCTTGTGGACAACGACAAGCAACCGTGGCTGGTGAAGACGCTGGAGCAGATCTTTCCCGAATATGAAGGGAAGTGGACCGTTGAGGCCGGTGAATTGAAGGTCGATCCGGCCGTTGTTGACATCCACGCTTGGTTTTGGGCGGTGCGCATGCTCGAAACCTGGCGACTCGCCGCAGGCATCGAAACACAGCTTGACCAATCGATTTATGACCCATCCAAATTTGCGACCAAGTTCATCGACCCAGAGCAACTGCCGGCTCTGAATACACCCTTGCGTTTAACGCTGGTGAATCGAGCTCCAGTTGCGCAGTTGATTTCCGAAGTTGCGACGGCTGGGAAAATGCACGCTTGGGTTGATTGGGCCAGCGTCAGCCAAGAGGGACTTGGCCCCAACACAGTCGATTTCTTGGTCACTCAAGATCGTAGCCTACGACAGTGCTTTCGCGACCTAGCTGAAAAGTACTCGCTGGTTGTTGCTTGCGAGGATGACAAGTCGCTTGTGATCACCACCATGGCCGTCTACCGCGCCCAACCGAGGTTGTTTGTTCTGCCCAGCCAAGGAAAAACTGCTGAGCAATGGATGGAAGAGTTGCAGCCACTGACGCCCGCCACTGCCGCAGCCGCTCAACCCATCCAAGCTTACCTAACACCCGACAATCAGTTCGTAATTGTGCGCTGCTGCCGTCCTCGTCTTCGCGGTTAGCGCTCGACTTTGCTGTGCAACGCCCTTGGGATGCTGTATATTCTGAGCAGCGTGGCTTCGGACAGGCGGAGGCCACATCAATAGATGGCGACTATAGCATGGTCGCCGCCGCAACATGAATCGAATTCCATGAAGATCTGTATTCCGCAGGAATCATTTCCAGGTGAGAAGCGAGTTGCCACGACTCCAGAGATCGCCGAGAAACTGATTGCAATGGGTTTCACCATAGCGATTGAATCGGGCGCCGGTTGCGGTTCGGATTACACGGACGATGCTTACCGTGAAGCTGGCGTAGAGGTTCAGGACTCCGCCACGATTTGGTCGACCGCGGATGTGATCCTCAAAGTACGTTCGCCGCTCGCTTCCGAAGTTGAATTGATGAAGCCGGGCGCTTGGTTAATCAGTTTCATTTGGCCGGCGCAGCAACCCGAGTTGCTCAAGCTGTTCGCGGCCAAACAAGCTACCGTGCTGGCGATGGATTGTGTGCCACGGATATCGCGCGCACAGAAAATGGATGCGCTCAGTTCCATGGCTAACATTGCGGGCTATCGCGCCGTGATTGAAGCCGCGCACCAGTTCGGTCGCTTCTTCACCGGGCAGGTAACTGCGGCGGGCAAAGTACCACCAGCCAAAGTTTTTGTCATCGGTGCAGGGGTCGCTGGACTGTCTGCGATTGGAGCCTCCGTTGGCTTGGGGGCTGTGGTGCGGGCCAGCGACACGCGTCCCGAAGTGGCTGACCAGATCCGATCGATGGGCGCAGAATTTGTTTCTGTGAACTACGACGAACAAGGCACCGGTGAAGGTGGCTACGCACGCTTGATGAGCGAAGGATATCAGAAGGCGCAGCGCGACACCTACGCGCGCCAAGCCATCGATGTAGACATTATCATCACCACCGCTCAAGTCCCCGGCAAACCAGCTCCGAAGTTGATTACCGCCGGAATGGTAGAGTCCATGAAGCCGGGCAGCATTATTGTCGATCTAGCTGCCGAGCAAGGTGGCAATTGCGAATTGACGGAACCAGGTACAGTTGTTGTTAAGCATGGTGTGACCATCATCGGCTATACCGACTTGCCCAGCCGATTGGCGAAACAGGCCAGCAACCTGTATTCGACTAACCTGCTGCGTTTGATTCAACACCTTTGTCCGAAGAATGACGGCCAACTTGCGGTCGACATGGAAGACGTGCTCTCGCGCGGAACCACCGCTGTTCTCGCTGGCGAGATTACTTGGCCACCTCCCTCCCCGAAAATCGCTCTACCATCCGGTGCGACCAGTCCAGTAGTGACGCCTAGCGTTGCCCCCAAAAGTAAGAGTGAAAAGAAGTCGGCTCGCCTGGCTCAGCCCATGCTGCTGGTTGCAATCGGCATCGCACTACTGCTCGCCCTTGGAAACTTTGCACCCCCTTCGTTTATCAGCCACTTTACAGTGTTCATTTTGGCTTGTTTTGTGGGTTACATGGTTGTGTGGAATGTTACACCCGCCCTGCATACGCCACTGATGAGCGTTACGAATGCGATCAGCAGTATCATCGCCATCGGAGCGGTCATGCAACTATCGGGCTCCAATGTTGTGATCCAGTTGTTGGCCGGCGTTGCGCTGATGTTAACTGCCATCAATATGTTTGGCGGATTTGCCGTGACTCAGCGGATGTTAGCTATGTTTCGTCGATAGCGAGTTTAAC
This sequence comes from Pirellulaceae bacterium, assembly GCA_033761895.1. Taxonomy (GTDB): domain Bacteria; phylum Planctomycetota; class Planctomycetia; order Pirellulales; family Pirellulaceae; genus Aureliella. Next base: position 10,112 of record JANRMD010000121.1, read on the forward strand.
TTGTAACGATTTACCGGAAGTAGAGACTCTGAAATGATCGGCGTACCTCTGATGTTGGCCGCCTACCTGGGCGCAGTTGTGCTGTTCATTCTCAGCCTCGGTGGATTTAGCAAACAAGAAACGGCCAGCCGTGGCAACTGGTATGGCATCGCCGGTATGGCCCTAGCCATGATCGTGACGATTCTTGGTTCCAATTTTGGTGACAGCGCATCTCCAGTCGGAATCGCTTGCTTGGTCATTGCTCTAGCGGTCGGCGGTCCGATCGGATTGATCGCAGCCAAGAAAGTCCAAATGACCCAAATGCCCGAACTCGTTGCACTCATGCACAGCCTAGTGGGCCTTGCGGCCGTCCTGATCAGCTTGATCAGCTACTATGCGTCGACCGAACATGCCACGAATGCTGAAGCCATCATTCATCAGATTGAAATCTATCTAGGCGTCTTTATTGGTGCCGTCACCCTTTCGGGCTCGTTGGTCGCGTTTGGCAAGCTATCAGGTAAAGTCAGCGGCAAACCGCTGCTGCTTCCCGCGAGACATTGGCTCAATTTGATCGGACTAGGCTGCGTCATTGTCCTTGGGTATCTGTTTGTCGCGTCCGAATCGAGCCTCATCGCCTCAATATCTGTGTTCTTGATGCTCGCCTTGTCGCTCGCCTTTGGTGTTCATCTTGTGATGGCGATTGGCGGAGCCGATATGCCGGTGGTTGTGTCTATGCTGAACAGTTATTCAGGCTGGGCGGCCTCCGCCACAGGCTTCATGCTCTCGAATGATCTGCTCATCGTTACAGGTGCCTTAGTCGGTTCTAGCGGTGCCATTTTGTCTTATATCATGTGCGAAGCCATGAATCGTAGTTTTCTGTCGGTGATTCTGGGTGGCTTTGGCACCGAAAATTCCTCTGGGGGATCGCAACCGGTCGGCGAAATTGAAGGCGAAGTGACTCCAATTCTGTCCTACGAAGTTGCCACCCTAATGAGCGAAGCGAAGCGTGTCATCATCGTCCCTGGCTATGGGCTAGCCGTCGCTCGCGCGCAGCATTCGATCTGCGAGATTACCAACTTGCTTATGGCCAACGGCGTGGAAGTACGTTTTGCCATCCATCCTGTAGCCGGTAGGATGCCCGGGCACATGAACGTCTTGCTAGCCGAAGCCAAAGTTCCCTACGATATTGTGTTTGAGATGGATGAAGTCAATGATCTGTTCAGCAGCACCGACGTTGCCTTAGTGGTCGGAGGCAATGACATCGTCAATCCTGCCGCCCAAGAAGATCCGCACAGTCCAATCGCGGGCATGCCCGTGTTAGAGGTTTGGAAAGCTTCCACTTCGATCGTGCTCAAACGCAGTATGGCGTCGGGGTATGCAGGAGTCGATAATCCACTATTCTACAAAACGAACAACCGTATGCTCTTCGGCGATGCCAAGACGATGCTCGACGAAGTCTTGACTACGCTGCGTAAAACGACCACGAAAACAGGTGCCGCCTAGTGTCCAAATCAGATGCAACTAACTCATCGCCTCAACCTCAATCTGCGTACGCATCCGCGATTTCAAGCACTCTTTATGCAACTTATGTAGTTGGCATCAGTGCTCTGATGCTGGTCTTGAACTCAGTGCTGTGCTTATCGGCGCACTCAGCCCTAACCCTGTTTGGCCCTGAATGGCTGACCAAGAATCCCGCCCTGCAACCGCGCGCCAGCCAGATGTTTTATTTTCTCGCACCCGTCGTTCTGATGGTGGTCGAATGGAATTTGCTTGATCGCATCCAAAGACTCTTCAGCGCAGAGCAAACATAGTCTATCGCACTGAGTGTCGCACAATTGTCTCAATTGTTGCAGTATGAGTGTCGCACAATTGTCTCAATTGTTGCAGCTTTGTTGCAGCTACGATTGGGACAATCGTGCGACAATAAAACAGTCACCCCAAAGTTAAATTGTGTCGATTGAGCTTTGTGTGCCACTGGCTTTGCCGGCTGTGCCATTGCAAACGAAGGAGCTTTTATTCACTAAAAGTAGACTCCCGAATGCGATCAGCGTAACACAAGAGCCGCCGAAGTTGTACGGTTTAAGTGACGATCAAGTTGGGTGATCGGTACATCGCCGTGGTTGAGTCAGTATGCGCAGTCCACTTGAAAGCACCTGCTAGTTCCAACCGCATCACTTCGACTACGAAATTGTTCATCCCGGCCAAGAAAGCGCTGCAATGAACGCGACAAAAAAGGCACAGTGCCGACCAAAGTCAACTCGCTGTGCCTGAACCCGTGGTATGACGGATTCGCTTCGGGATGTTTCATAAACGATGATTAATAAACATAGCCGGGGGATCTCTCCAGAATTTTCGCCCCAGATCCTTCTAGGAGAGATCCCCAGCTAGTTACCTACTGTTTCGGATAACACTACGACTTTCCGAAAGCGCATTCGCGCGGACGGCGTAGATACGCCGCGATATTCAATGAATATCGATGCAGCGTTTTGCGCCTTGAAATCAAGCCAGCTCTCAATCCGCTTTTGCAGCATATTGCACAAGCCACTCGATCGCAGACTCGCGATCCAACAGCTCACCATCCAACTGCATGTCGCGTGTTTTCTCCAAGATTACACGAAATTGCGGGCTCGGAATTAAACCGTTTTGCTGAAGCACTTCCCCATTCAGCAAAGGCGGCGGATTCAATCGCTCTGCTGGCCATAATAAAAATTCGTTTAGCCGCTTAGCCTCCTGCGCCAGCCATGGATGCACCGCGCCTCGCGCTGCAAGCAACGCTAACGCAGTTTTAATATGTGGCTTGATCAGCAAAGGTTGCACACGTGACCATGCCAACTGCGAACTGCGCGCCAGCGTGGGCTGAGCCTCCAGCGCAAACTGCAGAGCCTCCTCCTCTTCGTTAGCAAGTTTCAAACGTTGCTTCAGCGACACGACGCTGCTCTTCGCCGACACGCGCGGTCCAGGTTCATCCTCGGACACAATTGGCCAATACATGGCTGCAGCCCGCGCCAGCCAACCACCGCGCTGGCAATGTTCTACTAATTGGCAAATAGAATCGCCAACCGCTTGCCAGCTTTCGTAAACTTCCGGCGCAATTACTTGCAGCACACCCGTGGAATACCAGCGTTCTACAGCCCATGCCGCTCGCTCGGTTTCGAGAGTCTTACGGAACTCGACCGCAATACGCTCGCCGCTGACCAAAGCCACTTCAGCCGCATGCGCGGTAACAGCTGCCTCCGTAATGGGATCGATCTCAAACGCAAACCTGGCTGCAAAGCGAATCGCGCGCAGCATCCGCAGCTTATCCTCGGCCAGTCGCGCGTTTGGATCGCCGATCGCGCGAATCACACCATTGCGCAAGTCTTCGCGGCCCCCCACGTAATCGATGACTTCACCAGCCACTGGGTCGAAGAACATACCGTTAATCGTAAAGTCGCGTCGCTCGGCATCTTTTTCCGGTGTGCTAAAGGTGACTGAATCCGGTCGTCGTCCGTCGGTATAAGTTGCATCGGTGCGAAACGTGGCCACCTCAACTTGTTCCTGCAGCCGGCTTGAACCCTTTACAATCACCACACCAAAAGCGGCTCCGACCATCAGTGTGCGCCGCATCCCAAACAGCTCACGAACCTGCTGAGGCGTGGCTGAAGTGGCCACGTCATAGTCATGCGGTTCATGCTCCATCAACAGATCGCGCACGCACCCACCCGCCCACAAAGCAATAAAGCCGGCTGATCGCAACCTTTGGACAACTTCAAAAGCAAACTCTCGCGCTTCACTCAACGATGTATCTCCCTTGGCCAAGCTACCTGGCTTTCAAGCGTTGGCCGTATCTGCAATTTGGATCTTCGAGCAAACCAACTGAATCAAACCGCTCAAATCCGACACCCAGGCTCGGTCATCTTCGGGAAAGCAAACGCACGTGTCGGCCGAAGAACTCAGCAACTCAACTAGAGCATTCAACCGACTACGACAGTCATCGACAATGCACCGTTCGGTTTCTGCCGAGTAAATTCGTTGAATTTCCACATGCCCTCCGGAACGCTCGCGATGCAGTAGCAGCAGTTTGCCAGCGTCCGCAGCGTAGTTTTGGTTCTGGAAGTGGACGCGACGCAGCTGGGATTGGGCGTTGAATTGGAAGACCGGATCTTCACCGAAGTAAACGCTCCAGCCCCCATGCTGCCGCATGCCCGCAAAAATCGGTTCGGGTTCCGCTGAGTTTTGGATGCTCAGCCGCCTTGTGTAAGCGGTCGCATCTCGCATCAGGTTTTCGCGCGGTTCGCGATTGATAGCCATTGTTAGTCCGTAAGTTTGAGCTTGTCACCAATCGCCACCAGCCTAGTGGAGCATCAAGCTTTAGTTTTAGCGTGGCACGCCCTGACGCTTTGGGAAGGGCGTGTCGAATTACGCTCGAATCACGCCCTTCCCAAAGCCTCAGGGCGTGCCACACAAACCACAATTTGGAGGTTGAGTGTCGCACAATTGTCTCAATTGTGGCAGCTACGATTGGGACAATCGTTCGACACTCAACCCCCAAGGCACCAGGGCACCAGCCAGCGCTCCGTTTTGGAAGCCTGTTAAGATTTTCTGGATATGGCGAGTTTAGCGGTCGATAAGACTTTTACGATTCAATAGCTACAGTTCGCCTGGGAACGGAAGCAGGGTTTGCTTTCATTCGAATCGTGATGCAGGGGCAGCAACGGAGGCAATCGGTATGGCAACGTATTTTCGTGCAAGCTGGATTTTAACTTGTTTGATGACGCTTGTCGGTGCCGGCTGTTGCTGCACTCAGGGCATGAACACCTGCGGCGGCAGTTATTATGCTTCGTGCACAAGTTGCCCGACGGGTGATTGCGGATCCGGCGGCTGCGGGCCTGGTCGGCTCTTGGGCTTGGCGAGCTGCCGCGGCGGCTGCGGTGAAACTTACGTTGACGAATGGGTCAGCGAACCGCCTTGCATTGACAATTGTGGCTACTGCGATTCGGGCTGCGATAACTGCCGACGTCCGGTGAGATCCGCTCTGAGACTGCTATGGGGCGTGCCCTACGACGGCGGATGTGGCTGCGGTACGGGATGCGATTCCGGCTGTAGCTCAGGCTGTGACGGCGGTTGCGCAAGCTGTGGTGGCGGAGTCGCTCTAGCCGCCTCTGGCCAGCCGCACAGTCAGGGATGCAACTGCGGTGGTTCTCACACAGTCCACGCGACGCCGATGCCAACCAAAATCGCACCCGGAGGCGCCGCCCCCGCGGCTCCCAACGGGGCTTCGCCAGCCCCAGCCAACGCGACTCCTACCCCGGCTCCCGTAGCCCCGAGTTCCGCCAAGCGATTAAGTCCAGCTCAACAGAAATCAACCGTATCTCGCGCATCGACTCGCTAGCAAGTACTTGACCGCGGTTAGTCGAACAGCAATCATAAGGGAAGTGTCGCTTCTGCCAGATGCGCCAAAGTAGGTCGCGTCTGCCGGATGCGACCTTTAAGGTGGGTCGCATCTGCCGGATGCGACCATAGTATCTTCCCTCCAAATCTCCGGGGCGGAGTGCGATTAGGCGAGCCCACCACGTGGCTTGCCCAGTTCGATCACGCATCGAACTGCGAAAAAAGAAGACTGGGGTGTGGTGTAATTGGTAGCACGAAGGATTCTGATTCCTTTAGCCTAGGATCGTCCCCTAGCACCCCAGCTACTTTTTTAAGTATCACGACACCTTTACGACACCCTTTTCGCTAAACTGATGGCTTCCTTCCATTCAACGGAGAAGCACTTTGGGAAAGCGAAAAAGCAGTGATTGCCCGCTCTACAAGCATCCAAACGGGCAATGGATGAAGAAGATTGCCGGTAAGGCACACTACTTCGGAACCGATCTTGAAGAAGCTCTACGGCGGTACGCTCTCGATAAAGACCGCCTAGCCGCTGGTCTGAAGCCACTCCGGAACGACACCCGGGCGACACTCGCCGAGCTTGGGAACATCTTCTGTGACGCCAAGAAAAAAGCGGTTGCTTCCGGTGAACTCGAGCGGATCACTTATAACCAATATGAACGAGCTCTGAAGCGGCTGGTCGCGATTACAAGCATGAACTGCCTGCTAGAAGAGCTTCGCCCCATCGACTTCGTTCACATCAAGGAAGAACTTTCCAAGCCGTCTGAGCGTGACCCCGAAAGCGAGTTGAGGGGCGGGCGCGTGGTCAAGCGTAGATCGGCGCTGACGGTCGGCAATGACATCAGGGCAATTCGGGTTTTCTTCTCTTGGGTCTGGCAGAACGGCCATATCGACTCGCCAGTTAGAACCGGTACCGACTTCAGCCCGCCAAGCCTCAAGAATGCCCGCCGTAAGCGAGCAACGCAAAGCCCGAAGCTTTTCACGCCTGAACAAGTCAAGGCCGCGATTGAAGCGGCTGGCGTGCCAATGAAGGCGATTATCCTGCTTGCGATCAATGGCGGCATCGGTGGTAAAGACATCGCGAACATGACAGTTGAGCAAGTTGGCACAAAGCCAGAATGGTTGAACCTACCAAGGCTAAAGACTGGTGCACCGCGGCGAGTATGGCTTTGGCCTGAAACGGTTGCAGCGGTCGAAGCCTATCGACTGAAGCGAGAACACATCATGAACGCGGACCAATTGGAAACGTTCTTCCTAACTCGCTTTGGCGTGCCTTGGATCCGCTCCAACGAGAAGACGGGCGTCGATATGATAAGCCACCACTTTTCGAAGCTAAGTGCAAAGGTCTGCCCTGGACGTACGTTCTACGATTTGCGGCGAACATTTCGAACGGTGGGCGGTGAAACACTCGACATCGAAGCCGTGCAGCTCGTCATGGGGCATGCGGCAGCGAGTGGCGACATGGGAGCGGTTTATAATCAGCGAATTGGCGACGATCGAATCAAGGCCGTCTGCGAGCATGTTAGGAAGTGGCTGTTCGGCAGCGTCGACGATTGTGAAGCGTGACTAGGCACTTCCGGCTGCATGTCTCTTGCTTCAGCTTCTTGGGCGTGAAGGCTTCACCGCATACCGAGCAAAAGTCATCGGCCTTGCTAACTCGGCGGCGGAATTGCCCTGTGCATCTTTCGCTACAAAATGAGCTTGGACGCCTGCGATTCGATGGCATGAACTTTGAATCGCAGTTCCAGCAACTTACTTCCTCGCCAGAGATTCGAAATTGCATCAATGCCCTTGCCAGCGAGATTTCACCGCTTGGAACACTCACCAGAACGAACGCTTCTGGCGTGGCGTTTATCTCGAAGCCGATAGCCCGCAACTGCGTAAGCCGTTCAATCGGGTTGCCTGGCAGTAGGGCCCGTAGCTTCTCGTCTGAGCATGGGCCAGTCTTCAGCGCTCCAAGCGTGATCTCCAATTCGGTGGCGATAGAACCAACGCTTTCCCGAAGTCGCTTGATGGAGTGAAGACATTGCTTGCCGCAAGTTAGCTGCTCTCCATGCCGCTGAATGAAGACATCGCCACAATTAACGCATTCGAGCTCTAGTAGCGGTTCGATGACTCCGGCCATCGGGTCATCGAGTTCACCGTTTGTCACATCCTGCAGGCTTCGCGTGAACTTGTAGGCATGATTGCGATTGAGGATCCTCAGAGCTTCGCGGCGTAGGACGGTGTAATAGAAGTTATAGAACTGTCCCTCACCTTTCCAGCGTTCCAAAAGGGAGGGAATTTGGGTCATCAACTCTTGTTGAACATCTTCGCGCAGATGAAAGCCACCAATGAAGCTAGTTGCCTGCCAAGCGACGGAATGCAACGCGGCCCATACTTCATCGAGCGTTCCAACTAGCTCCCATGTTCCATCATCACGTTTGCAAGAAACTTGAAAGCCGTCGAATGGTTTTTTATTCGAGGCTAACATGGTTGCTATGCTTCCTCGGTTGCTGTCGCAGTTTCCTGAACCGCTGGGGCTTCGTTAGCGACAATTGGCGGCAATGGTTCTGATGGAGCCGAAGCAACCGAGTTCACCGTGATCGCGGTCAAGTCTGGCGTGAAGCTCGGATCGCTCTTGCGAGACTCGAACCACGAATCAAGCAAGCCGTTAATCTCTGGCATGCTGGAAGCGGCTTCAGCGCGACTAGCGCCAGTGCCTAAAAGATGTTGTTGAGCAAGGAAGCTTGCTGTCTTGCGTGCTCTTGCGTCGTTAAGACGGCAGTCTCGAAATGCCTTTGCAGCGGCTTGTGATGGCGTCATGTTACGATTGCCTCAAGTGTAATGATGAAAGTAGCTGAGAGTTTGCGATTGGTTCGCCACTCGTCATGGTCAAGCAGTTGCGGTTGCTCGATCGACGTGACCGAAAAACCGCCAATCTTCTGCGTGAGAAGTGTTTCAAGTTCATCGCCAACAAGCTGTGCGCTTTCGGCGTGGTCGTTCTCTAAGCCTTGCTTCATGGGAGCCACAAGCGTCAAGGCGAAAGTAGCCACCCGCGATTTGTAGCCACGGCTGGCCGTCTTTGTTGCCCGCGAAGCTGGCATCACATGCAATTCATGCCGTTGCAACTTCTCACGGTCGATCTCAGTTGACCAATCGGCAACGATTGCAACATCATCGGCGCTTGGTCCGTTGTCGATCTCAACACCAAAACGGCTTAGGTGCATTTTCTCAAGCTGGACGACAACCGCTTCGCGTAGTGATTTAATCCAACTGGACATCAGCCAACCTGTTTAGTGTGAATGCGGTAAGTCTTTCGCAGCGAGCCATGCCAGCGCCAACAATGTTCACTTCCTAGGTCTGCGACTTCGTAGCGAACGCCGTCAAATTCAATCTGGTCGCCTCTCAGCGGTTCGCCGAAAGCGGTCATCTGGTCAACATCAATCAGCCAGTCAGACACCTTTGACTTGCTTATCGTGTGGCCATCATCCAAAGTGACGGTCGTTTGCGCCTGCGTTCCTTTGATCGATTCGACCGTTGGAGTTGGCGAAACAACTGCTTCAGTCTCACCCAGCCCGACATTAAGAAACGCCACGCCACGTCGATAAACAATGTCTACTGCTAGACTATCGCTTCGCCATTGCTTTAGCGTTTCTTGTGCTTGTCGGAGTAGTGACACTGTTGCGAGTTCCTACTATGCGCCTACGTTGTAGACGGATGCTCGGTACTCTTGCTTTGCAGCCCCGAAGCGGTGAACGCCACGCATGTTAATTCCAAGCGTGTCGAAGTCAGCGCGGCCTTGCTCAACTCGAGGCGCTTGTTGTCCGTTCAGGAATACGACTTCAAGCGTTGGCAAGTCTTGCGGGTCAGCCATCAGAACCCAGTGCGTAGCGGAACCGCCTGGCACCGTCGAATTATTCAGGTACGCCGAAGCGGCTAGGGTGAACTTGCCAGCATGCGGATTCTTGATTGTGTAGGTGACGTTTGTTGAGCC
>JANRMD010000122.1:0-3282 GCA_033761895.1 Pirellulaceae bacterium
ATTGGTTTCAACTTCAACCACACCCACGCAATCAACTCTACGCCCCATTCGCTGATTTCAGTTCTTAGGTCTTAGTTCTTAGTTCTTAGTTCTGGGTTCTTTAGCCTGCCGGCGCCGCCCCCCCCCGGCCCCCGGGGGGCGGGGGGGGGGCGGGAGGCTAAAGAACCAAGAACTAAGAACTAAGAACTGAAATCAGCGAATGGGGCGTAGAGTTGATTGCGTGGGTGTGGTTGAAGTTGAAACCAATTTGGCTTGCGCTAACATGCTGTCCACGAGAGGCTTCACCGTTTTTGCGGGAAGAGCGTATGAAGTCACGCGTCCGGCGCGTGCGATATTGATGCCGACCGCTTTGCCATCGAGGTTCACCAGCGGGCCGCCGCATTCTTCGGGTTCGAGCACAGTGTCATGAGAAAAGACAGTGCTAAAACCTGTGGCGCGGGCGCTCACGCGACCGTTGACTTCCATTTCGGTCTTATCGAGCAATTCTTCGCTGAGGTCCATGAGGCGAGCTTCCACTTCAAATTTCCTTTCGGCTCGGTCGATTCCGATGCGGATGAAATCACCCGCTTTACCGACGTTGGTGATCTCGCTGATGAATGCGTCACGATTGGGAATGGCCTTGCCATTGACTGCGTAAAGGGTATCGCCGGGGCGAATTCCGGCTTCGTCGGCACCGCTGCCAGGAAGCACCATGGAGACCGCACCACCGCCATTGGTAGCTTCTAGGTGCACGCCGAGTTTTGGAAGCTTTTCAACAATGTTTTGTACTCCCGCGCTGATAACTCCGACAGCGATCGGGGTGGCGCCCAGGTCCGTGGTAGCTAGCCATTTACCGCGTTCAGGAGTTGAGGTGTGATCCCAAGTGATTGCGGTAAGCTTGGTTTCTGGGATGTGGACAAGGGCGAGGTCATGTTCTGGCAAGCGGCTGACGACGGAAGCGATGGCTTCGCGTCCGTCCGAAGTGAGGCAAGTTATTTCGCCGCTGCGAGGCAGTTGGCTGGCTTTGGTAACGATCCAACCTTCGCTGTCGACAACCGCACCCAAGGCAACTTGTTCGCCGCTGTACATGAATCGAACAGTGCTTTTCCAGCTGTCACCAAGGGCCTCGTTGAAGGCTCGCAGCATGTAGAGACTCGAACGCTGATTGCCGCGTTTGATGTGGCCTGAGGAAGTATCTGGGCGGAAGGCGCGACGACTCGGCTCTTGTACTAGATGTGCACCGCTGCCGGCATCATCAGCCGACGCTTGAGAAATCGTCAAGCGACTGAGGTTTCGATCTGAGAAGCGGTTTGGAAAAGAGGTGGCGAGCAAACTGACTGTAACAACGAAGATGCAAATGAGGCGAGTAGTCACAGCGATACAAACTTTCTAGCAAAGTAGTCGTGGCCTGGATTGCGTTAGACTCCATTCTAATCAGGCTCAGTCTGGTTGTGGTACTCGCCGCGACGATCCTGTCGCAGCAATTTGAATTGTCAAAGCGATTTTTCCGGCAGTTAGTCGCCCTCTACTCCAACTACCAACGGGAATTTAAACGACGTTCCATCACGAATGATTTCGATCATAACCGTATCACCCGGCAGCGTTTGTTCGACGGCGCTTTGCAGTTCGGCAAAAGTGCCGATTTTGACTCCATCGAAGCTCTTGATGACATCGCCGACGATGATTCCGGCCACTTCGGCGGGGCTGTCGGGAATAACTTCAGCCACAGTGGCTGGGGCATTCTGCGAAGTAGCCGAAGCCTTGGGACCTCGGACGCCGATGAGTGGCCTGAAGCCTGGCAGAACTCCCCAAGCTTCGCCTTTTTTCAGCTTCGCGTCGTCGGCATCAAAGACCTCAATCGGAACATGCATATTGTCTTCCATGTCGGTGCCAATTCGCGAGTGAATGCCGATCAGCTTGCCTTCCAATGTGAACAGCGGGCCACCGCTATCGCCGCCGATCAAGGTGCAATCGGTAAATAGTGTGTTGGCCATCGCATTGCTGGAAGAGCGGCCCTTGATGGAGAGGATGCGACCGACGCGAATCACACTACCACGCTTGGGTTGCCAACCACCTGGATGCCCGGCCGCAATGCACCATTGACCTTCTTTGAGGTTCTCACTTCGCCCGCGGGTCGCATGCGGCCAAGGAGTGCTACGCGGTTCAACGATTTTCAGCAGTCCAGCGTCGTTGTTTCGGTCCATACCCAGCGTTTTGGCTTCGACTCGTCTGCCGTCACTGAACCGGACCCAAGCTTGGCGGCCAGGTTTTCCCGCAACGTGGGCAGCGGTCAGGATGTAACCATCGCCTGAGACGATAACGCCACTTCCTTGAGCCGATCCTTGTTGCACGTTGACGGTCACTTGATCGATGACCGCAGCAACCTTAGCCTGCTGTTCATCCATCGCACGCAGCTCAGCCAATGATTTGGGTTCACTGCCGCGAAATACTTGCTTCAATCGTGAATCGAGGGCGACGAAAGTAGCTCCGACGACATCTGGGGAATTCGCGTTAACGATTGGTTTCGCGGAGCTGCGAACAGCTGCGGAAGAATTTCCCTGTGAATTATTCTGCGCGTTATTCTGTGTCTTGCCTTGGGCAGGGTTAACATTAGTAGGGGCGGCCTGCGAGGGGATAACTTGTTGGAGCGGAACGCCTTGGATGGGGGCTGTCTGGATTGCGGGTGGGTCGGAGAGTATCTCCTGCGGTGGGTAAACCAGTTGAGGCTGGGGAACCGCGAAATCCTGTGCCTGAACAGGCTGCAATCCTGGTATCGAAATGACACCCAATAGGAGCGCTACGAGGAAGTTGGCAAATGGCAGTTCGGTAGTTTTCACAGGCAAAACGCCTTCCATGCGTTTCTTGAATCGAATTGTCAGCATCAGCTACTCCTGCCGCAAGTGAGGTCGACCTGTACCGATTATAGCCACTTGAGAAAATCCACGCACGAATCGATTATTCGTAGTTCGAACTCAAAATAAAAGCCTAAAGCAAATCGAATTTCGCTATTCCGCAGAAATGATCCCCCACTTTTGTGAAATCGTAACGAGTTTACCGGTCAAAACCGCCTCTCGCTGACCCAGCTCGGCGAAACTCCCGCTTAATCAAACGGATTTTCTCAAGTTCCGCCGCGGCGTGACAGTTACCATCCAAGCACCTGCTAGCCTCGAAACAGGTCGCTAGGCAACCACCGTCGATCCGAGCACTTGTAGGAATTGACGCATCCAAGCGGGGTGAGCGGGCCAAGCGGGGGCTGTAACGAGGTTTCCGTCGGTGTGCGCGGAATCGAAACCTGACGACGGT
>JANRMD010000123.1:0-2752 GCA_033761895.1 Pirellulaceae bacterium
CACTAAGATCAATAGGCGTCCAATTGAAAGCTAAATGCTAACCCCTTGCGACATAGCCACTTCGGAAAAACAATTTGCTTCAAACCAAGCTGGAGAATTGTACAATGGCAAGGGGCGTTAGCCCCGGTTTTTGCTCTGGTAACCGCCGCTAACCCTTCAAGCATTTCGAGAGCACTGACGCAGGCCCCGAAAGCCTCAAGGGCTTCCGCTATCCAATAATCAGCAAACCTTGACTTTACTTGGTAATACCTAGGTGACCAACAACTTTCGAGCCTGCGAGCCTTGACGTCTGGCTTTGATACGCAAGTAAGGAGCAATGTGGTAGCAGCGGTGCGCAAAACTGCCGGGGAGGGCATCGGGCTTTCCATGATTGGGTTCCGATACATCTTCGATGCTAAAGCCGCTGCGACAGATACCGCCTAGCAACGTTGCCCAACTGTGTACGTATTCGCGAGTCTGCGGTTCGCGGAGCGGGGTAGGGGCCGCTGGTGTGGCGACTGGCGATGGATCGTAATAGGCGTGTTCGATCACATATTGGCCAGTGAAGGTTTCGAGAGAGGCTTGCAAGTTAGCGGGCTGTTTATGTTGGCTAACATAGAGTCCTCCGCCGCGAGTAACACGTGCGACCTCCTGAAATACTCGTTCAATGCGCGGTAGATAACAAGTGCTCACAGGATGAATGACCAAATCGAATTCGCCGTCGCCAAGCATTGAGAGATTGTCCATCGATGTTTCAATGGTCCGCAGTTGGAGCTTGCGGGCTTCAGCCACCATCCGATCATGTTCCAGCATCGCGGGGCTGAGATCGACAACGGTGACGCGCGCTCCACAGGCAGCATAGAGCGGACCGTGACGTCCACCACCGGCAGCAAGGCACAGCACATTCCAACCAGCGATGCCACCGGGTAACCATCCCGATGCATCCACGACTTTCAGAGGATTCTTGAACTCTTCATCGCGCGCGACTCTGGTTAGAGCGTGATCGTTCGCGGCCATGCGATTCCAAGCTTCGCGATTGTGCTTAAGGTCTTCGAGATCAACTGGGTCGTGCAACTTAGGAGCTCCATAAGGATGATTCGAGTTGCTCGACGGATGCAAATTTTGCCGTGAGCAGATCGTAAGCGGCGAGCGATTGCTGCGGATAACTGAGTGAGTCCAAGAGCATCTGCCACTGCGCGCGGGGGCATTGGCCCTTGAGTTCGATACGTTGAATTTGATGGCCGAGGTCGTAGACCATTCCATCGAGTTGCCAGGGCCTGGGCGTGGCGCCAGTCCACACGAAGGAGCCATCCATTTCAAAGTACAACCGTTCGAAGGCCTGCAACCGCTCCGCCAGGACTTCAAAAGTAGTATTGATCAAGCCACCGTTAATCGCAGCCAACAAATGGATTTGAAAGTCACGTGAGAGATCAAGCATCATGGGCCTCGTCGACCTGTTCCGCCAACCATTGCGCGTAGGCAGCGGAGCTCGAATGGACTTCGATGACGAGAATCTCGGGAACATCGTAGGGATGGGCCTCATTGATGAAATGCACCAACTGCGGGGCCGAGCTGGCGAGCGTCTTGATCGTACAACGCCACTCCTGGGCTTCGCAGACTTCATCTTTCCAACGATAGATGCTCAGCAGTGGTCCATCAATCTGAACGCAAGCGGCCAAGCGGGCTGTTACAATCTGTCTAGCTAAGGTCGTGGCGGCTTGTTCAGATTCGACGGTGGTGGTGACTTCGACAATTTGGGTCATCGGCTTTTGTTCATCTATTGAGAGTTTCAAATGTGTGGTCGGTTTACTCTGAAAACGCCGCCGGATCAGTGGGGGCAGTTGTTGTTGCCGTTGCTGGATATCGAAGTTGCTAAGGCTAATTGGGCGCCGCGTTACAATGTGGCTCCAACTCAGAATATTGTGGCGATTGCGGTCGACTGCGAAAGTGCCGAACGCTTTACAGACTATTTTCGTTGGGGACTGGTGCCAAGCTGGGCGGAGGATCTGACGATCGGCAATCGCATGATCAATGCCCGCGCCGAGACCATCGACGAGAAACGGTCATTTACAGGGCCGCTCAATAGCCGACGCTGCGTGATCATCGCCGATGGCTATTACGAATGGAAAACCGAGGGGAAACTGAAGCAGCCTTACTGGATTCATCCACCTGAAGGTGGCGTGTTTGCGATGGCAGGTTTATGGGAAACGAATCGTCGCGCGACGGGGCAACCAGTCAAGAGTTGCACAATAATCACAACTGCGGCCAACGAGACACTGGCTGAAGTCCATGATCGGATGCCGGTGATCTTGGTCGATGACGCACTGCACAGTTGGCTCAGCAACACTCTGCCGGCTGACCAAGCAACAAACTTGCTAAAGTCGGCACCCGAGGACTTTTTCGTAACGCAGGCTGTCGATCGCCGAGTCAATAATGCTCGAGTCGATGATGCCGATTGTCTGCGTCCAGCGGTGCAATAATCAGCCCTCGCCGATCAGATTCCCGCCATTCACTGAGGTAGCGGAATGCGTCAAGCATTTTGAGTAGCCACCGTCGCCAGACGGTGGACACCATGCGGTGTGATTAACAACTGCTTGGCAGCGACGGCTACCGGGGTCCTCGAAAGCCTTGACGGCTAGGGCCTTCAATATGGTTTTTACGGGCGATTTTCGATTAATCGTTTCGTCGACACGTGCGTCGTTCGATAGTCACCCGTTCGTTGGGGAGGAGGTTTCTTGGGACCACGGACTGATTTGCGGTATCGTCTCATGTC
>JANRMD010000124.1:0-8991 GCA_033761895.1 Pirellulaceae bacterium
GTAGTTGTGGGCTTGAGCTTTTCGCCGTTGATCTTGTTCATAGCCGTCAGCTGTGCTGGGGCAACGGTTCGTGGGGCAATCACAGTTGGCAGGTCCATACGGTACAGCCAAACGATACCAATGTGGGCTCGGGCTGAGTCGTTAGCAATATTCACGTAGCTCCATGAATCGGCTTGTAGGTTCTCAGAGAAGCCAATGGTTTGGGATGTTCCGTCTCGCACTCCATCACTCTTGAGCTTGTCAGGGTTGAAGCATTGAGAAGTTGCGACTTTGTCTGAAAAAACACTGTTCGCTTGACGCTGTGAACGCTTGAGGTTGGCATTGACCTGAGCAAAACCGGATGGCATAGGATTGTAACCGAGGTCAGTTAGCATCCCTGAAGTTACCATAGAATCTGAAACATAGAATCCGCAGTTAACTGCATAGCTGTTATCCGCAACGGCATCGGTTGTCGTGTCGCTTGGGCACTTGACGATGCTCATGTTCGGGTAGAAGGCGCCGTTAGTCGCGGAGCTCCAGTTGGCTTGTTGAGCGGGATCATCCCATTCATCGCGTAGGGCTTGTTGTTCAAGGAAGGGCAGCAAGGCAACCACCCAAGAACCAACTTTGAAGCCACCTGCTCCGGCTCCGAATTGCGATTGGTAGCCAGGATACTGTTTCTTGGTGGTTTCGAAGTTAACCGTGGCCAGTGCCAGGTTCTTCAAGTTGTTTGTACATTGCGCGCGTCGCGCGGCTTCACGCGCGGCTTGCACTGCGGGCAGTAGCAGCCCCACTAGAATACCGATGATGGCAATCACCACCAGCAACTCGACCAGCGTAAAACCGATTCGTGACCGTCGCATGCTATTTCCCCTTGCGTTTCCGAGAAGACTAGAGTTAGTTGCAGAAAAGAACTTCTCCCCGCGTTCTATTGTGGCAGATTGAGGAAGCCGAGTCCAGCGTTATGACCGCGTTTTCCCTAACGGATCGTAATTATCCGCTTCGCGCCCACCACAAAATCCCCGGTTAATAACCGGTTTTCTGCCGTTGCGCCGCAGGGCGTAACCTAGGCTTGAGATATAGCGTCGATTTTCCGGCATGAATGTAGAGGGCTTTTGTTCGACGCAGGGGCATTTTTCGGGGTATCTGAAATGGTGTGTTTCTGTCGCCAAATGGTAGTCTGGGTGGTTTGCGGCAGCTTGTACGTAGCCGCTGGGCCGGTAATTGCCGACCAACCGCTAGTTTTTCCCTGGGGGAACGCTCGGCATACCACAACAACTGCACCTGCGATTTCAGCGCCCTACCAGATCTTGCACGTCAGGCATGGTCAATCTCAACCGAATGTCACTCTGCAGCAACTTAGCCCTAAGGTCGGTTACGCTTACGGATGGTTTGGCAGCAATCCAACACCGCAAATGACTAGACACTTGGGATTTCATCAGAACTACACGCAGTGGCAGCTGACGCCCTAGAGCTTTGCCACACAGTGTTGCATCGCGACTGCGTTACTCGGGAACATCGTGACTGTGCGTGGCCAAGCGACGGAGCAATGAGATCAGTTGCTCGAGCTCCTCTGGCGTGAAGGCGTGTTCCATATCCGATCGATTCTGCATCGTTTTCTCTTCAAGTACCGCTAGTAGCTGCGAGCCTTTTTCAGTCAGTTGCACTGTATTGGCTCGGAGGTCGACCGGGTGCTTGTCTCGACGAATAAGCCCTCGGTGTTGCAAACGGCGTAACATGGCGCTGATGGTGTTGGCATCGGAATCTACCAATTCAACCAAAGTGCTCTGCTTGGCACTGCCCGCACTGTTGACAACATTCATCAGTACGAATTGATCGGCGGTGATGTTCTCCTCGGCGCACCGCGCACATGTGTCCCTGTGCAACCTCATGTAAGCGCGTCGCAGCGCCATCGATAACTCATGTCTGGGGGCGACTCCGTAGGGGTTCGTTTTCTGCGAACTGGCGGACGGATTGTCGGGGTTTTCAGCAACGGTTTCTGCAGGTTTCATGCGCGGAGTAGCGTTCGTCATTCACTTGCCATGTTGGAAAATGTGTCTTTATGAAGCCATTAACTCAAACATAAGAGGCAATCTATCAATTGACCTCAAACTCTGTACAGCCAGTTCCTAAATTCAGCGCTTCCATTTTTCAATGGATGTGCACTTCAGCAGGAGATTCCTGATGCAACTAGAGTTGGTTGCCAGCGAAGGGATTAGGGGTGGGAGGATTTCCAGTAGTGCTGGCTGCTTGGGGAAAACCGGTGCAGTTTGAAGTTTAACAAACGCGGACCGTATTTGTTGGTCAGAACTGCAAATTAATGCATCAAAGTCACAAAAGAGCGTCCCCTTTAGAGGGGCAAACCCTTGTTGAAGGGCTCGTCAGCCAATCCATCATGAGCCGCTGCAATCAACTGCAAAGCCTGCTGAAGTTCTTCTTCAGAGGTTGTCCAGCCAATAGAAACACGTAATGTGCGGGCCGCTTGCTGGTCGCTAAGTCCCATCGCGGCAAAGCTATTCCATCTTTTTGCGGAGGGACGATCGAGCACAGCGCCCGTTGGCCCGAAGCAAATCTCAGGCAAACGCTGCTGCAAGGCTTGCGCGGTCACGCCAGGTAATTCGAAGCTGAGCACATGAGGCAAACGCATCGCTCGTTCACCGTGCACGTTCAAGGGCACGCCCAGCAGACTTTCGAGCTGATGGTGAAATCGATCGCGGATTTGCGCCAGTCGATCCGCAGAGCTTTCAGCGCCCGTCATCAACAACTTTGCAGCTTGCCCCAGCCCCACAATATGCGGGACATTTTCAGTGCCTGGCCGCAAGCCACCTTCGTTGCCCTCACCAAATAGGATCGGTTCTACCGCCGTTCCCATCCGCACAAACAGACCTCCAATGCCTTTGGGTGCGTACAGCTTGTGCCCGCTAAAGCTCAGCAAATCCACTCCCAGAGTCTCGATATCGACTGCGATTTTGCCTACGCTCTGCGCGGCATCGGTGTGCAGAATAATGCCCTCGGCGACACACAATTCCGAAATCGTTGCTAGTGGTTGGATGGTACCGAACTGGTGGCTAGCATGAATCACGCTTGCCAGGACAGTGTTCGGTCGGATAGCCGCTTTGAAATCGTCCGCACGAATTACGCCATTGCCATCACAACCAATGACCGTTATCTCCCAGCCGTTTTGCTCTAAGTGCTCGACGCACTTGCGGACGGCCATATGCTCTAGAACAGTTGTGATTAGGTGCCATTTTTCATTGGGTAGAGAGCGTTCGAGGGCTCGTGCCGTACCGATCAACGCCAAGTTGACCCCTTCCGTGCCGCCCGACGTGTAGATGACTTCGGAGGGGTGGCAACCCAAGAGACAGGCCACATTGCTGCGAGAATCTTCGATGGCCTCCTGAGCGGCGCGTCCAAACCAATGAGCACTCGAAGGGTGGCCGTAAAATTCGCCCAAAAACGGCAACATGCTTTCGCGCACACTGGCTGCGATCGGGGTGGTTGAACAAAAATCGAGGAAAATGGACCGCATAGCGAATTTCAGTCAGTTCTCAGAGGCGCACATTTGAACTCAACCGTTCTATCTAAATCAGCCGCTGCCCCAGATTAGCCGCAAATCAACACTCCCGGTGCAGAATTTCGCAAAGTGAGTCCAATTCGAACGATTGTACGGTTTAGTAAGCAGCCGAAGCCGTAGCAGTCGGTGGCTGATGCAACAAGGCATGTGTCGAATTCCCTCTTGAAAGATCCTGGACAACGGATATGCTTTGCCAAGCCCTCGGGAGTGTGGCGGAACTGGCAGACGCGCTAGACTTAGGATCTAGTACCGTAAGGTGTGCAGGTTCAATTCCTGTCACTCCCATTTTCGGCGTTGCCGAAGATAGAGAGTAGACAGGAGAAAGTGGAGAGTAGAAAGCTCTGGCTTTCATCATCACTCAACTTTCTCCTGTCCTACTCCATCTAATCTGTTGCTATCCACAAGTCTCTGGTTGTGGACAGGAAGTCGCCCACTTTCATGGATAGCGCTCGAAATGCTCCCCTGGCAGTGTGAGCCGAGACAGTGCAATGAGGCCTAATGATTAATGCAAATTGCAAAAGGTTGAATCAGCCGCAATAGCTTTTGCATTTTCAATTTTGCACTAATCATTACTCATTCGAGACAGTTGATTTGCTCGAACCCCACGCAGTACTTTCGAAATGCTTGACGCATTCCGCTACCCCAAAATCGAATGCGGTGTTTTACTGTCGCACGATTGTCCCGATCATAGCTGCAACAATTGAGACAATTGTGCGACACTCAACACCAAAATCAAATTGTGTCGAAGCGCATGCTAGAGCCGGGTGCGGCCACTTGCCAACGATTGCTTGAGCAACTCCTGCAACTCAGCAACGATCTCAGGCCGTTCGAGTGCAAGATTCTTGGTCTCTCCTGGATCATTTTCCAGATCAAACAACTGACCAGACGCGTCAGCGGCGTTATCGGGCAGGGCATAGCGTTGCAGCTCGGCGTTATTCTGATAGTTGTTTCCACCTGACCCCTTGTGGGCCATGTACTTCCATCTGCCACGGCGGATGGCGAGATCGCGCGAGCCGCTGAAGGCTTGCTGCAACAAGTAAGGCCGAGCTGTCGAAGTTTCTTTGCCAAGCAGAACTGGTAATAGGCTAAAGCTGTCTTCAGCCGTATTAGTGCTGACCTTGGCACCGACAATCTCAGCGGCGGTCATGAAAATGTCGCACAGTGATGTGAGGCCTGAAGACGTCGAGCCTCCCTTGATCTTGCCGGGCCAGCGCACCAGAAAAGGAACCCGATGCCCGCCTTCCCAGTTGTCACGCTTCATCCCGCGCCACGGCTTAGCCGCATCGTGGTTGTGATCCCGCCGCATGTGAACGACGGACGTTACTTCCGGTCCATTGTCGCTGGTTACGATGACAAGCGTGTTGTCAGCCACACCTAATTCCTCGAGCGTCTTCATCAATTCGCCGACGATGTGGTCAAATTCGAAAATGAAATCTCCATGCGGACCTGATTGGGTTTGGCCTTGAAATGCTCTACCAGGAAATGACGGCAGGTGGACAGCTTGCGTGGCATGGTAAAGAAAGAAAGGCTTGTCAGGCGTCTGCTGGACATGCTGTCGCAGAAACCGTTGGCTTTTCTCCAGAAACTTGACGTCGACTTCTTCCAAATCGAAATCAGGTGCATGCCAGCCAGTCCGATTGTCGTTGGCATAGGGGTGTTTGGGGAGCTTGGATTTGTCGAGTAATGCAGTGGGCGGCACAGGAATTCGGTCGCCATCGATGTAGGCGTACAACCAATCCGTGGTTGGGCAACAAGCGGTTCCAAAGAACTGCTCAAAACCACAATCAAGCGGACCGCCACTGACGCGCTTTGTAAAGTCAATTGACTTGATGGCATCAACGCTGCCGTCGTGGATGGGGCGTTCGTTTTTGTCGTAGAACGTCAATCCGATATGCCACTTGCCAACACAGGCGGTTGAATAGCCGTGTTCGCGGAGCAACTTCGGGAGTGTGACGCGATCAGGCGCGATTAATGAAGGCCCACCAGCACCCGTGAACACGCGACCACCGCCCGGGACGCGAAACGCCATCTGCCCAGTCATCAGACTGTAGCGAGTTGGTGTGCAAACAGTACAGGGGCTGTGAGCGTCCGTGAACCGCATGCCTTCGATTGCCAAACGATCGAGGTTGGGTGTCGGAATTCGCGATTCTGGATTGTAGCAACCAACATCTCCATAGCCCAAGTCATCAGCCAGGATTAAGACGATGTTGGGCTGCGAAGCGGCGGTTGTTGGTAGGGTATCTGTTGTTAGGGTATCTGTGGGCCTGGCAAACGCACAAGTTGCGATCCAAGTGCAAAGTAAAGTGCATGCAACGCTCGAGCAGAGGTGCTTGGTAACCATGGGATCTGAGGTGCTTTAAATCGGGCGTGGATGCTGCAGCAGCTGGGAAAGTCGGTGGCGACCAATATAACTCGCCGGGCCGCCATTTCCCACTCAGGGATGAGAGGGTGAATGCTGAGCAGTTGGTACCTAGTGCTTCGTCCAACTTAGAATTCGGGGTTCACTGTGGTTGGCATGTCCCGGTGTAGCCACCGTTGCCAGACGGTGGACACCATGCGTTTACCTAACCACCGCTTGGCAGCGGAGGCTACGACTAAACCCAAAATCTAATCTGAACAAAGCACAAGTGTTTCAGCACAGCTTTATTTCGGGGGTGAGTGTCGCACAATTGTCTCAATTGTCTCAATTGTCTCAATTGTGGCAGCTACGATTGGGACAATCGTGCGACGATAAAGCAGTCACACCCCAAAGTTAACTTGCGTTAAAGCGCTGGAGATTCTGGCCACATTTGATTTTGGGTTAGCGGAAGCCGTCAAGGCTTTCGAGGGGCATGGTAGCCGCCGCTGCCAAGCGGTGGTTAGCCAACCCTCATCGTGTCCACCGTCTGGCGACGGTGGCTACTCGAAATGCTTGACGGTTTCCGCCACCCAATAATCGACAAGTCCTTGACGGCTTCCGCTACGTGGCAGGCTGCTGGCGTTCGGCGAGAAGTTGCGTTTTTGTTGCCAAAAACTCTTGACGACAATCTGCACTATTGTATTATCTAATTAATACAAGATCGAGAGGAGATCGCGGGGTGCAAATTCATATCACAGCTAGCGATGGCGTGCCGATTTACTTGCAAGTCGTCAACCAGATCAAGTATTTGGTGGCGGCTGGGCGATTGGTGGCGGGAGAGGAATTGCCGCCGATCCGAACGCTTGCCGAGAAACTGGTCGTCAATCCCAACACAATTGCGCGTGCTTACCGCGAGTTGGAGATTGCGGGCATTGTTGAAAAACGACGGACCGCTGGCACGTATGTATCTGACCAGGGGTCGCCGCTGGCACGCCGCGAACGGATGAAGATTCTAACCGAACGCATCGACCAGCTTTTGGTCGAAGCAGGGCATATGGACGTTTCGCTCGATGATGTCCTCAAGCTTATGCAGCAACGCTATTCCGTTATCCATACTTCTCGCCAAAAGGATGCTAACGATGACTGATCCGTTTCCTTCGGCTACCCCTCCGGTCGTTCAAATCGACAAACTAACACGTCGCTTTGATACCAAGCTGGCCCTCAACGACTTGACGCTAACCATTCCGCGCGGGGGCGTGTTCGGCTTGATCGGTGGCAATGGAGCTGGCAAGACAACGCTGCTCAGGCATATTCTTGGAATGCTCAAAGCGCAATCGGGATCGGTGCGTGTCTTTGGCTTGGATCCGGTTGAAAACCCAGTCGGCGTGCTTGGTCGCATAGGCTATCTATCCGAGGATCGCAATCTACCGAACTGGATGCGGGTCCGAGACTTGATGCGGTACACGCAAGCCTTCTACCCAGGTTGGGACGAGAAGTACGCTGAGGAACTTCGGGACGCATTTGATTTGGATCCACAGGCCAAAGTCAAATCGCTCTCGCGCGGGCAGCGTGCTCGAGCTGGGTTGTTGATCGCGTTGGCGTATCGCCCCGATCTTCTGGTACTCGACGAACCCTCGTCCGGTTTGGATCCCGTTGTTCGTCGCGACATACTAGGGGCCATCATACGGACGATTGGTGAAGAGGGACGCACGGTGTTGTTCTCATCCCACTTGCTGGATGAGGTCGAACGCGTGGCCGACCGAGTCGCAATCATTCATCAAGGCACGATCATGTTGACCGCGTCGATGGATGAAATCAAGGAATCCCATCGGCGCGTGACCTTACGGTTTGAACAAGCCATTGCACAACCTCCCAAGCTGGTCGGAGCGCTGGCACAGGAAGGGAGCGGTTCTGAATGGACCTACATTTGCGATGGAGAAGCCCAACAACTGCGCCTCGCCGCTCAGGCGCTGGGCGCTACGGTTGTCAGCGACACATCATTATCGCTGGATGAGATCTTTGTCACACGCGTTTCCCAGTAAGACGCCTCGTGCATGGGCAATTTCGACAGGACCAGGAGAATAACTATGCGATCGATGCCACAAGCTTTATTCTGGGAAACCGTTACGCACGGACGATGGTCAATGCCTGGTATCTTTGGGGTGGCGATCCTGTTACCGCTGCTGGTGTACGGAGCGCTCAGCGGACTGGCCATTGATCCATCAGCGAAAGAGTTCATTGCGCTCCAAGTTGGATTTCTGCAAATTGTCCTATTTCAATTAGCGTGTGGAGTGGCTGTAGCGCAGGGGCCTCTGTCGCGGCTGTACTTACTGCCGATTTCGACGAATTCCATCGTCGCTTTGCACATGTTTTCAGGCGCTGCGATCTTGGCTCTAGCAATTTCTGCCGCTTCGTGGCTCTTGAATGCACTGTTCAACGTTCAGTGGCCCATACTTGGACCAGCTCTGTACGCGGTCGCAGCTTGGTCTGCACTTCAAGTGCTGTTGAGCGTTACCAACCTGCAGTCCTTGCCAGCACTTTTCATTGGCGGCGCTCCCGCAGTGTTTCTGTGCTTTTGGTTCAATTCACGTTACGGCTGTTACTTCTCGCCTCCAAAGTACTACTGGAGTGAAGTCACTGCGACGGATGTTGTAATCCTGCTGAGTGCCTTTGCCATCTGCTATAGACTTAGCAGCTACTGTGTAGGCCTTGCCCGTTGCGGTGAGCGGTTGCCAACGCTGGGTGTGATCAAGTGGCTGGACCGGACCTGGGATGCCTATGTTGCATCGCGCGAAACTCCCCCGCCGTTCCGTTCAGCCGCTGCGGCACAGTTTTGGTATGAGTGGCAAGTAAAAGGGGTAGCGCTGCCAATTGTGACTTTCGTCGCGTTGGTGTGCGCGGTGTGTATTTGGCTGGGGGCTGTTTACCTGGGAAACGCCACCGTTGAAAATCTCTACGGAGTGGTTTTGTTTTTGGGTGGTTTCGTTTCCTTGTTGGCATGTGCTGCTGGGTTGTTTCTCGGATTGGAAGTGGATTCAAAGGCGGCTGGGCAACGCGAGACACAGGTGGGAGATTTCGTCACCGAATTGGAGCTTGAGTC
>JANRMD010000125.1:0-22329 GCA_033761895.1 Pirellulaceae bacterium
TCTGCGAAGGGCGTGTCGAATTACGCTGGAACCACGCCCTTCGCAGAGCCTCAGGGGCGTGCCACCCAAACCCGATTACCCTAAGATTAAATCGTGACGTTCCACTAGAGACTCCAAACTCCAAAACTACCCTTTCGGGTATCAGTAAACGAAGATTGCGAAAAGTCAAGAAAACCTGAAAAGCTCCTGAAGCAGTAAATGTGAAGCTTCAGAGATTGTTGGCGCTCTTCAAGACTCAAGACAAACGGCTAAGCAACTCGCTTGGCCCTGCAACGTGTAACTAACATGCGCAAAGCCTGAGCCAGGATTATCGCCTGCTTTGGCGGTGCGCCAGGTTGCTTCTGGACAAGGTGTTTGAAGATTCTTGATCGGGAATAGGGACTTGTGCTGCAGCGCCAGCAAGCTGCAAATCAACTCGACCGCCGCTGCACCCGCTCCGAGATTACCAAAGTAACTCTTGGCCGATGTCACTGAAACTGCATCGCCAAATTCGCCAATCACATCTGCTATGCCAAGCGCTTCCGAAGCATCTGCTTCGGGCGTGCTTAGTCCATGAGCGTGCACGTGCCATGATTTACCTAACCGATCACGACCCGTTTGCACCGCGCCGGCCAATGCACCGCGTACAGCCATTCGCAACGAATCGCGATCGCCGCGCGGACCTACCATCGCTGCACCGTGGCCCACCAATTCTCCCCAGATCTTGGCACCACGCGCCATGGCGTGTTCGTAAGATTCCAGCATGATCGCTCCAGCGCCTTCACCGACCACCATTCCATCGCGGCTGACATCAAACGGCCTCGCCATTTCGCTCGGCTCTTTACGCTCGCTGGCCATACGTTCAGTCAACGTCACGTGAGCCGTTCGCAGCGGATGAATGCGGCTGCCGGTGGCGCCCACCAACATCGCGTCGGCTTGTCCGCGTTCGATAATCGCCGCTGCCTCAGATACGGATAGATTCATACTCGCTTCGCGCACCGTGATGGCGTTGTTCGGTCCGCGCAAATCATTGAAGATGGCTACGTGACTGTTGGGCATGTTGGGCAAGTATTTGAGCAACCACAACGGATTGACTTTGGGCAAGCCATCGGTCGGCCAACGCTCGACATGAAAACTACGCTCTGCGTCGCGACAGTTTTCGACTCCGTCAGCATACTCTTCAGGGCGCGTGAGAATATAGTCGGATCCAAACAGCACGCCGCAGCGATCCGGGTTCCGAGTGTCGGCTGGCAAACCGCTGTGCAATAGTGCCTTCTGCGCGGCCGCAACGCCCATTTCGATTTCGCGGCACATCACCTTAGAATTTTTCTTGATCGCTCGCTGAAGTTGCTTATCGAGCACTCCATAGTCTTCGATTGCGCCAGTGAAATCAACGCATTCGCCACCCGACTGAAACGGCAACGACTGCATCGGCAAGCTCTTGATGGGGCGAATACCCGATCGCCCCTCGGTAAGACTCTGCCAAACGGTGTCCAGATCGCAGCCAATGGGACTGACAACACCAAGACCTGTGATGACAATTCGCGGTTTCGTAGTTCCGGACATGGTTTTCTATCGAGCAGGGGCAATGGGGTGCGAAACGCGACAAATCGGAAGGGAAGCCCACACAAGGAATGTTTCCGCAGCGTCTGCGAACCAGTGTGTCCGAAGCGGGCGATTATGACAACCTAGGTGAACTTTGCTGACCGCGGTTTTCCGCATCAAATCGGCAAAAGCGACCCGCAATTTCGACCGATTGGCCCGAAAATCAATAACGCCCGCGACTGAGCGGATTAAGGTTCTGCTGAGCGGAATTCAACTGGGCTGGGTTGCCGCCAGTCGGCGCCGTACTGACCCGACCTGTCGCGTCACCGCGATACTCGATCAAGAATAGCGCGTCAGCTCGATCGCCGGCATTCGGCAAAATCCGATCCAAGCCAATCAAGCTCGTGCCTTGACCAAACAGCGATGCATTGGGCGCGCCCTGCGGAGCCGCGACGACTCCACAACTGAGCAACAGGACTTGATCGGCCGGCCAGCGAAATCGCTCGTGCAGCCGCCAACTAGCGACTTGTGGCACATTCACTTGGCCCGAATAAACTTGGCCGGTCGTTAGCGGCATTTCCAAATTCACGTTCGCTAACCGCTCGACTTGATCGATGTTGCACTTCACGACGAGATCAACCGTTTGCTTGTCGACGCTCAACAGCGGACTGACTTGCAGGCGGTAGCCCTCTTTGATTTCACCTGTTACAGGCATGTAGGGCGGCCAACTGTTCTCGATGGGTTTGTAATCGCTGACATAGTTGCGACCACGCAATTGTTCTAAAACCTGCGATTGACCATTCTGAACCACCACGTCTACGGAACTAAGCTCCCTGAAGTCGGTCCGACCGCGGAGCATGGCGAGCAGCATCGCGTTGTTTTCTTTGGAGATCAAGTAAGCGCTCACACCTGGCGATTGAGCTTGAACCGACCGCATCAACGTGTGAGCCCGAGTTCGCCAATTCGGATTGCCGATCGACATCAGCCGCACACCATACAGTTGCGGAGCCGTTGTGCCGTTGACAAATTTCTCATGAACACCGCGCACCAGTTGGTGCATTTGCTCGTTATGGTAGACCCGTAACGTATTGCGATCCGCGCTGACGAATCCAAACGGCTCGGAGAACCATGCGTCGGTTCCAGTCTCACGCAGCACCCAATCGATGATCGCTTGCTGCGGCCGATCCACGCTCCCCATCTCTTTGGTGTAAGGCTTGATATCGTATTCTTCGTAATACTGCCCCGAATCGCTTGGCAACTTGGGTGGTCCGCTCGATCGCCGCGATTGCAGCGACGAACCCGCCGGTGAACTGCCGCTCGGTGCACTGCTGCCAGGTGAATTGTTGCTCGGTGCATTGATTGCAGAGTTACTTGCGGCGCTGTTATCCAGACTCGGTACAGCAGCGGGTGGCGGATTTGTGGCTGCCGGCAAGGGCGGCGGCGGTGCTTGCCCGATCGCCCAAGTCACCATGCTCAAACCCAAAATAATGCCGGTCGAAGCGGGGTTAACCAGCGTTTTCCATAGGTAACCACACGTTCTCGTTAAGTTTGCTGCTGCAGTCATCATGAATTTACTTTCGCTCTATACCAGCATTGGCCGTTTTCGTCGCCTCGGCTCGGCACGAATACTTGCTTATACGCCTGCGAGTCGCGAATAGCCAAGATCAATCGCAGGCTTTCTGGTTGGCGATGCGGGAAGAAATGAGCCCCAAACGGTCATCTCCAACGACACGGCTTTATTTTTTGAGAGCCTCCTGCGCCTTAGGGCGAGGGGCTATGATGCATTTATCGAATCGCAACTGCGGAGTAGTCAGGTCGGTACCATCTTCGCTCCCAACGCGGCGAGCGCGCGTAACCAGAGCATGCGTACCGCAGGCTCGCTGCGGCCCATGCGCTTAGCCACAGCCTCATGAGAGAGTTCCTCGAAGTTGCGGAGCAGAATGACTTGGCGATAGTCTTCAGGCAGCTCTTCGAGCACTTTTGCCAAGCGTTCGCGTTGCTCGTGTGCGATAGCGAGATGGCTGGGGGAGGGATCTTGCGCAACCAGCAGCGTGTCCAGCTTTCTGGCTGAGGCATTGACGGATTGCTCGAGCTGATCGATCGAAAACTCGCGAGCGATATCTCGCTTCAACGTCCCCTGGTGATGGCGAACCAACTTGGCCAGTTGGTGAACAAGAATCTGTCGCAACCAAGCATAACGCTGCGGTTCGTCACTCGCTTTCAGGCTGTCCCAGCCCTGCCAAGCTTCCATCAGCGTTTGCTGCACAACATCGGAGGGATCGAACTTTCCAGCAAAGCGTTGATTGATTTCTAGTCGTGCAAGCAGCCGTAGACCGTGTTCGTGTCGCAACAACCATTGAGTTCGCTCGCCATCGGGCAAGTTCACTTTCGATGACTCACGGGAGGCCCGCTGTTCATTCGCGTTCATGATGGCTCGAGTTCAGGATGGCTTGGCTTCATCGCGCGGGTTCATGATGGGTTGGTTCTTGTGCGGGATGCACGATGGTCGCCACCCCGCTGGCATCAAGACTGAGTCGGCCAGGGGTTGGTTGCGTGCGATTGAGTTTGCGAGATCGAACACTTTGCATGAAACCTCTCACAATCAACTCACACAGTGTAACCAGCAGCAGCAACCACGATAAGAAATACGCGACCGGAATACAGATCAAGTACCAACCTTGCCAGTCGAAGGACTCCTCTGCGGCCAGTGGTGCAGCGCCAACCGAAATAGTCAAGCTAAAGATAGCGATTGCGACAGAGGTAACGCAGAGAACCGCCAGCCATGCCATCACCCTGCGCCATTTGCGCGACGCAGCCCAAGTGACCAAGAGAATCAACCCAACGACAGCGGGCGCGAAAAAGACCGCTGTGCCAAGTCGCCCCAAGAATGTGCCCAAGGTGTAATCATCTGGCCCAGTAATCGTCACCGCTTGAAGAAACAGGGCCGCGACTACTGGCAGTAGAAGCAGATAACTCAGCTGGTGACGCCGACGAACGAGCATCACTCCAACGTAACCCGCTGGTACGACAATCAAGGTCAACGCAAAGAAGATACCCCCTGCAAAATAGCTCAATTGGTTCGTGTTCAACGCACAATCAATGCTCCATGGTAACGGTCGCTTCCAACGCGGATCGTCCTTTAAGCCCCCACTCGCGGCGGGTACCTTGGACCCGACAGCCGCTCGAAATGCTAATTCACCATCGCCCGTTGCCTCAACCGGCTTCGACAAGAAAGCTTGGCGACAATCGCTGATGGAGTCGAATTGGAAACAAACCAGCGGTAGTTCCTCCGGCTTACCTCCCAATAGAGCGACCTCTTTGGGTGGCGTGAAGCTTGTAAGGTCCGCGAGTCGTCCAATTGGCCCAGCACAACACCAAACTTCTTTTCCCGTTTCGGCATTGATGCCGAGTAGCTTGTTTTGCGTTGCATCGGTCTGAACAACCAGCAGCGGCGGAAAAGCTTGGCTTGCGGGGAGCAGTGCGAGAATTTCGTTCTGAAAGGTTGACGTGAGCTTCTTCTTCCAGATCACTTGGTTCAAATCGTTCGCGCGCACGGCTAGCAGCGTGTCACCCTCGATAAACAGCAACTCCCCTTGCCCGTCATGATCAATGTCATGCACGAACAGGCCAATCGCTTTAGAAGAAGTGTATTCAACTTTGCGATCCAGTCGATTTCCAGCAGCATCAAACGTGGCAAGTCGGTCGCTGGGAAGCTGTAAAGCGATGAACGCGGTTCGATGCGCACTTGTGGCTTTCGGTAACGATGCCTGCCCAGAAGATGCCTGCCCAGAGGATGCCTGTACAGCCTGGGGGCGCAGGCTTTGGCCACCCCGTTTGGATAGGGCTCGAAAATGGGAGTAGTTACTTCCGGTCGATTTTGCCCACAGTTCGCGACCATTGCTATCCAAGGCCCAAACGCCAACTTCTACAGACGTCGCATTGGGGTCCATCGGCTCAACGAGTATCACCTCGGGCCGGCCATCCCCTTCGAAATCACAAAAGCTAGCCGAAGTGTAATTCTCAAGTGCCTGGTTCGACTGACCGTACTCATGCCGTCGACGCTGCCACAGCAGCGAGCCATCCCGACCGCTGAGCGCCCGCGTCTCGAATGTTCCATCGACGCGAATGCCTGGCACCACAAAATCCCTGACGCCATCCGAGTTCAAGTCCGCGGCGTCGAGTTCCAAAGTTGCTGTACGAAACCAGACGGCTGGTTGAACACTTCCTGGCGTGCTGCCATAGGACGGGCTGAGTGGCTGAGCCCACTTCAGTTCGCCGGTGCGTCCCGAGGCAACACACATCCACAACTGCGCATCATCCGTCGACATCACCCACGGACGCGATTGATATCCGTAGTCCATCGCCGCAATCCACACCACTTCGGGTGCATTGTCGTTATCGATATCGATGAATTTCGCGGCCAGCGTGCTCTGAATCGACTGAATGGTTAAGTCTTGTAGAGACCAAATCAGTTTGCCGCTTTGACCAGATACAACATGCAGTGGGGTCTTTTTCCGGCCGGATAAATTCGTTTCGTAAACGATCATGTCCTCGATACCGTCGCCATTTATGTCGCCCGAGCACGATGCGTCGCTGAAAGCGAAACCAAGTTGACTCGAGGTCCGAATAGGACGCGAACGCCAGAGTTCACGCCCCGTCGCACCGCTGGTCGCGATGAATGTTCCATCGCCCCACGCCTCCAGGAAATCTCGGACCCCATCGCGATTCAGGTCCACTACTGGCGTGCCCAGACTCGACATGCGTTTCCAGGATTGACGCACCATGCCGCGGATGCAATGAAAACTGCCCTGCGATCCCGGTTGAGTGACTTTGCTTGAACATGCAATTAGATCCTGCACACCATCTTTATCTAGATCGCATGGTTGTGCGTCGGCTATTTCTTTTCCGCTGATGGTGACTAGTCCAGTGCCCGCCGAAAAGCCAACTACGGTGTAACTGGCGCTAGAGCTTGAACCGATCCGCCCATCCGAGATCGTTACCAACAATTGGGGCCAACCGTCTTTGCCGCTGTGCCACCACTCGAGGGAAACGACATGAATCCAGTCAAAGTTTGAA
Source organism: Pirellulaceae bacterium (assembly GCA_033761895.1). Lineage (GTDB taxonomy): Bacteria > Planctomycetota > Planctomycetia > Pirellulales > Pirellulaceae > Aureliella. The sequence continues at coordinate 6,601 of JANRMD010000125.1, forward strand.
TTGCTTGTGAATGCTTGGCTGCCGCCCCAAAGTGTCGAGCCCGTTGCACCTGAAATCGCGTCCACTCGCAATGTATTTGACCGAGCATCGCAAGTGACCGCAAACACCTCACGCGTCGAGTCACCATCCAGATCAGGACCATCGATAAAGTGGTTGACTGTGCCATCCACGTTGACAATCTTCTGAGACCATTTGGCGGTATTGCTTTTTCCAAACAGTGCGATGTTGCCTGTAGGCGCTGGGGGATGCAGACCGTAGTAGTAGAAGTTCTCGGCTTGTGAGCTCTCATCGGGAACCACAATTTCGCTGACCCCGTCATCGTTTAAGTCGCATACAAGCGGCCACTTCGGGGGCACAACACCTAAGTTCGGTCTACGTGGCCAGTAAGTATCCAGCGTCTTTGACCAGAGTGTTTGTCTGGATGCCAGCGACCATACGGTCAATTTGGGAACATTGGTTACCGTTTTCGTTGGAGTGTTGTTTTTCGATACCGTTGTTTCTTCGAGCGCGACCATGTCAGGCGTGCGATCACCATCAATGTCAGCCCACTGCACATCACAACCAGGCCGAAAACCAAGTTCGATGGGGGATTCACGCAGCGCTCCCGTTCGCGGATCAAGCAATAGCAACTTATCGCCCGCGACAATTGCCACACTCGTCTCGGCCTCTCCCAACTTGGCGGCGTCCGTTGACGCGATCAAGGTTGGTGTTGTCGGCATATAAACATGACCACCACTCCGCTCATAGCGCATAGGTGACCGGTGATGGGTGCCGGATTGTGAACTCGTCGAACCACCTTGGCTGGAATATCCTCCATTCACACTTCCAAACCAACGCAGGTCATAAGGTGCAGGCTGATTGTTCGGAAGTAGGAAAAGTTCTTTGGCCAAGTTCTGCTTCCATAGCGTTGTCCCCGTCCGCGACGAGATCGCTTCCACCCACACTTGGCAGTCAAGCATGTTATTGGCGAGATAGTTGGGGTGCGGGCCGGGATCGGCGATAGTCACTAGAAAGTCTCGTACTCCATCGCTGTCTAGATCTTCGTAGAGCAGGGGAGCACTTAGCACAGCCATTGGCGTGCGCACATCCGGCTTCATGGCCAGTTCCTCGCTGCGGCCAGCAAACCAAAGCACGCCCTCGCCGTTTCCCGAGATGGCCATCAACCAAGCTTGATGGCGCGCAGCGCAAACAAGATCACCAATCCCATCCGCATTGACATCGATAAAGTCATGAATCATCCACGGTCGAGATTCATTGGCTTCGTCGAAGCCTCGTTCTTGCATGCTCGAAAAAGTTCTTGGATTCGCGTAGCCCGGCCATGCGCTGATGGGTGGTGCCGTTTCCGGAGACAGCTTTAGCGTCCAGGCGACTTGCGGTCCTTGATGCTTGTGTACCGTTATCCCGTCCTTACTCCACACCACCACAGCCCGTTCGCTACCAAGGTCAACTATGTCGTACGCATGATGGAGCGGTTGCGGTGTGATCAACCATTGATCCGACACGTTCGCGGTGTACTTTGTATCGCGACTACCACGGGCGAGATTGACATCAAAATCTTGACTAAAGGAACCATCCGCCGAAATACGTACTTTGTAATCGCCCGCCGGTAAGTTCGCTGCATTCTGCATCGGCAGCGTTTCGGTACGCATCGACTTGCCGGTGTCGTCGAGGATTTCGGCAAAAAGCGGTGGCTCAAGTGCCAACAACTTTAACGAGGACATGTTCCAAGATTGGTAACTGGACCAACCCAGCAGCAAGGTCAACGTCACCGCCAGCGTCACCATTGCCGCCGTTGAAACTTGAGAAACGCTGCGTCGATTCTGCTTCAACCAACGCGCCGCTTGCTCAACGGCATTAGCGCGGCGAGCTTGAATCGGGCGATCCTCCAGTACGGCGCGCAGGTCTGCCGCCAGCTTTTCAGCCGACTCATACCTTGCGATTGGGTCCTTAGCCATGCACTTCATCACGACAGTTTCCAAGTCGCGAGGCACACTTGGATTCAGCTGCCGAATCGGGGTTGGTTCGTCAATCAAGATATGCTGAATCACATCGTGAGCAACATCGCCAGGAAACGCTGGCTTGCGTGTGAGTAGTTCGTAGAGCGTTGCCCCAAGGCTGAACAAATCGCTGCGATGATCGATCCGTTTTGAGGAGGCTTGCGCATGTTCGGGACTCATGTAGCGCGGTGTCCCAAGCAGCATACCGCTTAGACTAAGCGTGACGTCGTCGGTGCGTCGCGCCAATCCAAAGTCGGTCAGCCACAGGCGATCCTCTTGGTCGAGTATCAAGTTCGACGGCTTTACATCGCGATGAACCACACCGCGACGATGCGCATGCGCAAGCGCTTCAGCGGCTTGCAAGCCTAAGGCAACGACTTGCTCGGGAGATATTGGATAGTCTTTGTCAGCGATCAGTTGCGCCAAATCGCGACCGTCAATAAACTGCATCGCATAGTAGTTGACGTTCTTATCACGACCCACGAAGAAAATCGGGACGATGTTCGTATGGTGGAGCGTTGCCACCGTTTCCGCTTCGCGTTGAAAGCGATTGATCGCATCGTTGTCCGAAACAGCACTAAATCGAAGAATCTTCAAAGCGACGCGGCGCCCAAGCGAAATCTGTACGGCTTCGAATACCGCCCCCATGCCGCCCCGTCCAACTTCACGAACAATTCGAAAATCGCCGATCTGCTGGTGCTGCGGAGTGCTTGCTTGAGCTGTGTGCAAGAAATTCAGTCCAGCCAAACAAGCGTCCAATTGCGTCGCCAATTCAGGATGCTGAGCCAGCAAGGTTTCGCGCGACGGTGCCCGGCCGGCTTTCAACTGTTCCAGATAGTCATCGAGAATGCGCACGACGTCGCCCGCAGCGAAATACTGCGTTTCGCTGTTTGCCTTACCTGCGTGCTCATCATCGCGCGGTATCGAATCATGCGGTGTTGAATTGTTCATTGCCGTTCCCCGAAACTCTATGGTCCATTCTAACCCTAACTCTTTAGTACCCGCCCTGTTCATCGCGCAACGCGCCCGTAGCCTAGGTATTCTGCCTGGGTCTTAACCCCTTCCGTAGCCTAGGCATCCTGCCTGGGGCTGCTTCTTTTGGGATTTTCATTTGTCGCCGATTCAGACAGCAGGACAGTCCGCCCCAGGCAGGATGCCTAGGCTACCCCAAACCCTCCCAATACTCCCCAACTCATAAAAAAAGCTTGACACCGGCGATTCCTCGCCTAAAAATACATCCTTTAGAGGATTCCGAGCACAACGTAAAACTACTTTCAAAATCAATTGCTGCCCTGGTCGAGAAAAATGGACCCTAAAACGAAACGAATCGCCCCGGGAACCCCATCGGACTGTGACCTTCTGATCGAACGCGGGCATTTAGCACTGGTTGCTATAGCCAGCGAAGCCCGCGCGGCGCGGGTTGAAGCCCAAAAGGCGGAGCTAGAAGTGGCCTTAGTGGAAGCCCAAAGGGGCGAGCCCAATAGGCTCCGCAGCTGGCTGGAAAACTACCGTGGCATGAGCGAATCATCCCAAGTTGAATTTCCTCACGTACTCAAGCTTCACCCCACAACCTCTGCTTACCCCACAACCTCTGCACACACCGCCGCGCACACAGAGCAAACCAGCCAATTCGCCGCTCCAGCTTCAGCCACCTGGCCCACCACTGAAACAGCTTTCGTCCCAACGGAGAATGTAACGCAGAATTCATCGGAGCTGAGCTGGAATCTACTCTTGCCCGCGGCCCGTCAACGTCTGCAAACCCGAGCTGCAGACTTAGGATTCGTTGAACGCAGCACCGCTGTCGCTTCTGAGGCGGTTACACAATCCGTACTGCAATCTAACACCCAAGACTTGCAAGAGGATGAATATCTCGAAAAGCATTCGTTCGATCAGCCCGAACAGTCGTTCGATGAGCCTCAGTTCGATGAGCCTCAGCTACATGATCCGGAAGAGCCCCATGAGCCCGAAGAGCAGGAACCACTGGTCTACCAAGAACTGCCTGAATTGCAGGTTCTGTCCGAGGCTGAGCGGGACTTGAGGAAGCCGTTTTATCGCAGTGGTAGGCGCGGCTTAGCATTTAGTGTTGTGGTGCATTCAGCACTGATTGGCACTTTGATGGCCATCACAATGCGAGCCCCAGAGGAGGTGGCCAGCCTAAGTTTCGAAGCAGGCACGAGCGAGGGTGCAGTCGAAAACCTTGAAGAACTGCAGCCGCTCGAAGTTACTTCGACCGAAGAGATTTCGCCTGAAATGCCCAGCGATGCTAGCGAATCGTCCGTAAGTTTGCCTTCAGCGGTAGGCCTGTCGTCGACCAGTGTCAGCGCACCAAGTTCGACGGCTGCATCCAGCATGTCGGGTGTGCAAGCGTCAGCGAATCGTGCCATGGCTGCCTCCTCAGGTCGTCCCAACCCCGCTCACGCCAATGCCAGTTTCTTTGGAGCCGCCGCTTCGGGTAATTGCTTTTGCTATGTAATCGATGGCTCCGAAAGTATGCGAGGCGGCCCGTGGGAAGCGGCTAAAGCGGAGTTGCTCAGGTCGCTTTCCACCATGAAAGAGAGCCATCGGTTTTACATTATCTTCTTCAATCAGCAGCTCAATGCGATCACCATGCCGGGTGAACGTGAACCCGCCACCAGTCCCCTGTATGCCACAGCCGAGAATTTGAAGCATGCGCAAAACTGGATCGAATCGCTGCGCATTGAACGTGGCGCACCGCCTAACGATGCACTTTTACACGCAATCGAACTTGAACCCGACGCAATTTATCTGCTCGCCGATGGGGCAACCAAGATCGATGTGCCGGCATTCCTGAGGTCCAAGAATCGTACCAGTGATTTCCTCAGCGGCGAACAAGTCCGAGTGCCAATCCACGCCATCGCATTCTATTCACCTGAGTCGGGACAAAAGCTCATGAAGCAGGTCGCGACCGAGAATAAAGGGCAGTTCATTTACGTACCCGACCCGCGGAAAAGGTAAATATTCGAATCGAAGTGCCCAATCAGTGGGGTGAAAAACGATTTCCCTTCGATCAATCACCCTCTATAATCAAGGCGTCGATGCAGTCTATTTGCTAATTGGCAACGGTTGAAAACATGCTGGGACACCCTACAAACTTTGAAAAACGCGCCAGCAATGCGGTCGCGTTCATGACGAGTTTTGTGATCCATGTCGTTGTGCTGATCGTTGTCGCCTCACTTGCGTTTACTATCGGCAAAGACAGCCACGGTGTTATGCTCAACGCAGACATCGGCATCTCCGAGGAAATCGGTTTCGACGAACTCGATTTAGTTGCTGTTGAATCCCCCGATGAATTGCCCGAAGATTCCCCGCCGCCGCTTGAGCCCATCGTAGCTCCAACATTGGCCAGTCTCGAAGTATCGTCGGCTGCCCTCAAACCTGTCGACGATGGCCAGTCCAGCAGCGTGAGCTTGGCCTCTGCTTCGACAACAGATGGGAACGGTAGTGGGGGTGGTAGTGGAGCGGTCGCCAATTCCCTGTCTGAGTCGATGAAGAAACGTGGAGCCGCATTTTTTGGAGCCTACGCCGAGGGGAAGCGGTTTATCTTTGTTCTGGATAGTTCTCGCAGCATGCTTCAGGATGATCGCTGGACCTACGCTTGCAACCAACTAATCGACAGCCTCAATGGCCTACAACCAGAACAAGAGTTCTACGTCATCTGCTTCGACGCTGAGACCTCCTACTTGTTCAACATCCCACCGTCCCGAGCCAAGTTCTTCAAGTCGGACGACAAGACGCTGCCGCGCGTCAAACGTTGGTTGCGTTCCCATGAGCTCGGCCGAGCGACGATGCCTGCACAGGCCTTGCAAAACGCCCTGTCACTTGAACCTGACGCGATATTCCTGCTTTCCGACGGTGAATTGCAAGATGACTCAGTCAATATGCTGAGAACCATCAACGGGTTTTCGTCCACTTACCGTCAAATTCCCATCCACACCGTACACCTGTTCAGCAACGAGGGTCGCGAGACACTCAAGCTGATCGCACGCGAGAACAGCGGTACGTTCACTCCCGTTCAAAGCAATTGAATTCTGCGCCTTCCAGTGAGTAGTACTTGCCGAGTGCGACCAAGCACTGCGGATGGCTGGTCGCACCCGGCGGGAGCGACCCACCAAAAACCTCCAGACTCAGCCATGCCACCAAGTTTGCAAGTGCTGCATGGTGGCGATCGGCGAGATGTGTCATTCGAACAGCGATTTCGCGCGCAAGACGTCCCACATGAAGTATTCTTTTAGATGCGCCCGAATTCTTTCGGGCACTGTTCTCGTGTGCCCATGCGGTCAATCCAATCCAAATGCCTGTCATGATCGACAAAACCCGTAAATTCTGCTTGCTCCTATCTGTATTGATTTGGCATGGGAAACAGGCAGCGGCCGAAAACTGGTGGCAGTTTCGTGGTCCCAGCGCCGGGCATGTGGTGGACAGCAACGTTCCCACGCACTGGGGAAGTTCTGGCCAAGAACCGTTATGGAAAACCATCATCCCTGGTCGGGGATGGTCGTCACCGATTGTGGTCGGTGATCGAATTTGGTTGACTTCCGCCGAAGAAGTGGCCATTGGTACGAAAGAAGCTAACGAAAAACTAGCCGCGCTTCCATTTGGCTCGCGCGATATCGTAGTGGATGGAGCCGTGTCGCTATTCGCGATTGAGTTGAATGCTGAGACAGGTGAAATTCTCCGGCGCATCGAATTGTTCGAGCGAAAGAACCCGCCGCCTCTTCACTCCATGAACAGCTACGCTTCACCGACTCCAGTGACCAACGGAAAACGTATCATTTGCCACTTCGGATCGTTGGGTACAGCTTGCATCGACATCGACAGCGGCGAGGTCCTGTGGCGAAGGGAGTTTAAAGTCGAAGAATTGACTGGCGGCGGCGCTTCACCGGTTCTAGTGGACAACAAGCTTTTCCTGGCGTGCGACGGAGCTGACGAACAATACGTGATTGCCATCGATGAATTGTCTGGCGAGACAAAGTGGAAGACGAATCGACCACCGATCACTCCGGTGGATGATTCTCAGCGCCGGGCATTCAGCACGCCAGTGATAGTGCACTCGAATGGACGTAAACAATTGATTAGCGCAGCAGCACAATGGCTTGTGTCGTACAACCCAGACGATGGCAGTGAATGGTGGCGAGCCCAAGTCGGAACTGGCTACTCGATTGTGCCAACACCCGTCTTTGATCGTGATTGTGTGTTTGTTTGCACAGGCTTCACCAAGCCCGAAATGGTAGCGGTCAGCACGCTCGGTAATGGAGACGTGACCGATACCGGGATCTTGTGGCGCTACACACGGCAGGTGCCTGAGATATCATCGCCAGTTGTAGTAGGAAACGAAATCTACTTTGTTTCCGATGGCATCGCTACTTGCTTGGATACCGCCGACGGTGGACAGCTGTGGCAACATCGATTGGGAGGCAAGTTTGCATCCAGCCCCACCGTGGCTGGTGACCGCTTGTACTTTACGAGCAGTGGTGGAGTGACCACGGTCATCAAGCCAGGTCGCGAGTTTGTCGAACTGGTTACAAATGAACTGTTCGGCGAGACCTATGCATCGTTGTCGGTGTACAAAAACAGTTTCCTATTAAGAACCAACCCCATCCTCTATCGCCTCGGCGAGCCGTAGCTATGAGACCTTGTTGGTTTTGTGAGCCGACGGCGCTAGCGGTCTGTTTTCTTAGTGAGCCGACGGCGCTAGCCGCGGGTGACCGAAGGAGCAATCGTTCATCACCAATAATCCCGCCAATGCCGAATACAAAATGACTTCCAGCGCAACTCGCATTGGCACGAGTCATTTCCATGCACGCACCAAACTTCGAAACCCGCAGCTAGTGTTTTTTACTGTTGCACTATTGCCTGCTTTGAAACAATCCGGATGACGTTTTGCTTGGCCTTTCATAACCCGAAGCGTTAGCGAGGGACCTTTCTGTACCGTCATGCCGACCCAGTAACTCGGTCCCTCGCTAACGCTTCGGGTTGTGAAAGCCCGCAACTCGCAAGGCGCTAGTGCCGCAAATTGTAAGTTCTATGCCATGCTAAAAAGTGGGGCAGCGGGCGGGGACGCCCGCGCGCCGTGAGGACCAGATCATTGAATCATAGCGGACTACAGGTGGCGCACCCGAAAACGCCTCCGTTTGCGTACAAAGTATGGTGACTTTTGGAACTCACCTGGATTTTCTTGCGGAGGGACATCCGGTATTCCGGAGCGCGGGCGTCCTCGCCCGCTTGCGGCAAAGCTGCGGTATAGAACTTACGATTCGCGACACTAGCGGTCTGTTTCTTAGTGAGCCGACGGCGCTAGCCGCGGGTGACCGCAGGAGCAATCGTTCATCACCAATAATCCCGCCAATGCCGAATACAAAATGACTTCCAGCGCAACTCGCATTGGCACGAGTCATATCCATGCACGCACCAAACTTCGAAACCCGCAGCTAGCGCTGACGGCTCACCACTGGCTGTTGTCTTAAATTGCTGCGACCTAACGTGGACCGCGTCGCAGGTTTCGCACGCTCCGGTCACCGGTTCGGAAACTGCCGTTTTCGCTCTCCGCTTCTATCACATAGGCTGGCGTGTAAGCTGCGAAGTAAGCATCTCTGGCCGCTACACTCTCTCCTTCACCACTGCCCAGTCCTAGAGCGTCGGGTGAATTCGAGCCCACATTAGGCTCAGTCTCAGGAACGGGCGTTACAGGCGTGCCCGAAGCCGAGCGACTGGCGGCGTTCAACTGATTGATCACCAGCAGAGCGTCGATGGGGCTCAGGGATCGATCATTGCTAACATCATCATAAATCCACGCTTCAGAAGTCGCTTGTTGGCCACTAATCCGCGCGTTAAGTCGATTGATGACTAACAAGGCGTCTAATGGAGAGGTGACCCCATCACTATTAACGTCAGTGGCGTTGAAGGTATTGAAAGATGGATTGACATCGGTATTGATGTACTGTTCGTTCACTACCAACGACGACTCGGCTGCGACCGCTTCTTCACCAGGACCAGGTGGATCGGCGATTCCCTGCGGATTGGTGTTACCGGCGGCTAGCGCGTAGGTCCTCGATGCGACTAAGCCTCCTGATATACAACCGGTTGCGCCGCTGTATTCGTAGATACGATCGGTCGAGTTATCCACGATCCACAGCTTGTTGCCGCCTGCGGGATCGACTGTGATTCCAGTCGGCCTAGCGTTGGCGCTATCAATTTGCCAGCGTCCCAAGTACCTTCCGGATACGGTGTACTTAAAGACCATATCGCCAACACCGCCAGCAACGTTGCCTTCGTTAACGACCCAAATAAACGTTCCGTCTGTCGTTAAGTCCGTGGGATTGGAATTGTAGTAATTGAGTGGGAATGAGGATGTTGGATGTACTGAGGCTCCATTCGCAATCGTAGTGCCGTTTGGATAGTAATACACACGATCGGTTACGTCGTTAACGGTCCAGATGTGAGTTCCATTGGTTGTCACGCCTTGTAATCCACTGATTCGTGAAGACCAGTTTGCGACCAGCACTCCAGCACTGGTGTAGTTGAAGATTCTTCCGTTGGTATCGCTAATCCAGACATTGGATCCCGAGACGTTCGAGGTGATTCCGCGTGGATTCAGCGAAGCGCTCGCAAAATCTTGAGTGAATGTACCCGTACTGGTGTACTTGAAGGACTTGTTGGAATCGTCGTCAACGGTAAAGAACTTGGTTCCCACGTGACTTGTAGGCACCATAGCGCACAACCCCAGTTCCGCAATCTTGAATTGATCGTCGGCGGTGGCCTCCAGCGTATTGGCAGAGATCACCAGGATGTTACCCATTAGGTTGCCCGCGTTAATGTCGGCGGTTCGAGTTCTGCCATCCCCTAAGTTCACTTCGGTAAAGCCTAAGCCTGACAGGAAAGCATCCGAGAGCATAGGCTGGTTCGTAAATGCATTCGCCGCATTTCCAATCCACACTCGAATATCGCTATCCCCAGACACGTAACCTAAAAACGCAGTGTCTACGGTGACCGCTTGTGAGAATGCGAACAGGACATAGTTATTCCTGCCGATGTTATCGACAGTGTGCAAGTTACCCGAACCACTTCCCTCGCTGGAATCGGTAACGCCTAAGCCACCTCCGTAACGTCCGAGGAAGGCAGTTGACCATCTGCCGGCAGAATCGCGACTGAACCCACTAGCTCTCGCGGAGATCACGCCGGAGGAGAAAGTGAGGATGTTACCAGCGGTACCACTGGTTGCCGTATTTCCCTCCAGGAAGAGATTCACGCAAGCCCTGGTGGTATCCAGATAGTACCCGAAATCAACGCTCAAGTCGCTGCTGCCGGATGCAAGGGTGGCAGGCGAAGTGCTGGATGGGTTAACGTTGCTATCCAAGCCACGGTCGGTACCGACAAGTGTGGGACTAGCCGCGAAGCCAGCCAACACGCCTGTAGCCAAACTAGAAGTTACGCGAACTTGGTAAGTACCCGGTGGCAACGCACTAAACATGTAGGAACCATTGGCGGCGGTTGTGGTCGTTAAATTGACCGAAGCTCCACTGCCGCTGGTACCCGTCAGGCTGAGCGTAACGCCTCCGATTCCGGTCTCCGTCGAATCCTGGAATCCATCTCGATCCGTATCATTCCAGACATAGTTGCCAACCCTTACGTCGTTGTAGAATCCCGCGTCGATGGTCGTGTTGTTTTGCCCCGAGCCAAGAATAACAATATCTGAGACTAATCCATCACTATCGAGTGAGGCATTGCTACCCAGTTTCCGTGGGCTGGCCGAAGTAAAGCCGGTTGGTATAGCAAAGGCAGCGCGATACTGAGTTCCTGGAACCAAGCCCGTGAATGAATAGGCACCCGTTGAACTCGTCGTCGTTGAGACAACCGTATCCCCCACTCCATTGATGATTCCATCAGCCCCACCACCGGTAAGAGTCACTCTGGCATCTGGAATACCTGGTTCATGGGCTTCTTGAAGACCATTGCCATTTAGGTCATGCCACACAAAGTTGCCCAGGCTAGCGGGCTGCTGTGTACCTGGTGTGCAAAGCGTTAATTGACCGAGCTTAAATCGATCTTCGGGCGAAGTATCACTGGCATCGGCAGCAATGATGATGACATTTCCCAAAATGCCATTTGCGTTCAAATCCGCAAGCCGTGCAGTGCTCAGCGTGGTCCAGTTGTATTCCGTATATAACCCAGCCAACAACGAATCGCTAAGTGTTTGTTGATTGTTGAAGGCGCCCGGAATCGTTCCAATCCAGACTTGCAAGTCGCTATCCGTGACTACATAGCCCAGATACGCGGAATCGATAACGACCGGTTGGTTAAACGCAAACAGAATGTAGTTATCGCGCCCACCGAGGTTATCGACCGTATGCGCATCGCCGGCTCCATTGCCTTCCGATGGATCGGTAACACCCAAACCACCGCCGTAGCTACCGAGATAGGCAGGAGCCCAGGCTCCCGTGGCCCGATCGCGACTGAAGCCACTTGCATTGACCGAGATGGAGCCCGATGTGAAGGTGCGTATGTTTCCCAACGTGCCAGAAGTCGCAGTATTTCCGTTGAAGTCAAAAACCGCACAAATTTGGCTGCTCTTTAAACCTGCATCGATCGATAGGTCATCGATTCCAGAAGCCAGCGTAAAGGTATTGGATTGGCCAGTAGCATCCACATTGCTATCGGTTGTCGACGTGGCCGCCGCCGCGAACTGAGTCGTAAACGTTAGATCCGCCGGAGCGGTGACCACAACATAATAACTGCCCGGATCGATATCGCTGAAGGCGTAGTAACCAGGGTTTCCGCTGGTGTCGTTAGCCGTGATAATCGCGGCCCCGACCTGCGCTCCAGCACTGGTGAACAACCTAACCGTCACGCCATTTAGTCCCGCGTTGGCAGGTTCATTCTGAATGCCGTCGTTGTTGTCATCGCGCCAAACATAGTTGCCAATTGTCGCAGAAGGTGTCACCGTCGTCGTCACATCGTCATCTTCCCGAACTCCCGGTGCATTGCCGGGGGTCGAGTCGAAATCGGGTTGGCCTGCGGTCTGAATCTGGGTTGTGCTTGTCTTGACGCCACCCGCCGTTACAGTTGCGACCACTTGCAACGTGATGCTTGTACCCGGAGCAATCGACCCAATGGTCCAAACCCCAGTGGTGTTGTCATAAGTCCCAGCACCACTACTCGAAACGAACGTCACACCAGCTGGCAATGCATCCAGAACGGTCACATCAGTGGCCGTACTCAGTCCGTCAGCATTAGTGACTGTGGTTGTGAAGGTCACATTCGTACCAAGCTGAGGCGTTAAATCGCTAACCGTTTTCGTTAAGCCGAGATCGATCGGCCGGAATCCTGAATCAACTGTGGTTTCGTCCACACCGGATACGAGACTGAACGTATTGGACTTGCCTGTGCTATCCACGTTGCTATCGGTTTCAGGCGTTCCAGGCGAGCCAGCGAACTGAGTGGTAAACACTTGACCGCCCGGTGCCGTCACCACAATGTAATAATCGCCGGGGATGATATCGACAAACGAATAGAAACCTGGATCGGCACCACTGTTAGCCGTAACCACTGGCAAACCTACTTGAACTCCCGCGCTGGTGAACAGAGTTACGGTGACTCCGTTGATGCCAAAGCTAGCGGCTTCATTTTGGATACCATCATTGTTAACGTCGCGCCACACATAGTTGCTGATGCTGGCCGGTGGCGTCAGGCTGCTGGTGGCATCGTCGTCTTCGCTGACTCCCGGAGCATTGCCCGGCGTGGAATCAAAGTCGGGTTGATCGACTGTTTGAATCTGCGCTAAGTTCGTTTTCGTCCCACCACTGTCAATCGTGGTCGTGATCTGCAAGCTCGCACTTGCGCCCGCAGCCACAGTTCCAATAGTCCAAACACCGGTGCCACTGTCGTAGCTTCCAACTCCGCTGCTAGAAACAAAAGTTAAACCGCTAGGCAAAAGATCCAGCACCGTGACACCCGTCGCTGAACTAGCCCCACTGGCGTTTGAAACGGTTAGCGTGTAGATCACGTTGGTACCTACGCGCGGCGATGGATTGCTGACCGTGTTCGTCAGGGACAAATCTACCGAACGCAAGCCAGCATCAATGGAAAGATCATCAACACCCGAAACCAGCGTAAAGACACCCGAACGCCCAGTGCTATCGACATTGCTGTCGTTTGCAGGCGTGCCCGCTCCGGCAAACTGAGTCGTAAATACTTGACCTGCCGGCGCGCTCACCACCACGTAGTAATTGCCCGGGTTGATGTCATTGAACGCGTAGAATCCAGGATTTCCACCAGCGTCGTTGGCCGTCACAACAGGCAAACCAACTTGCACCCCAGCGCTGGTGAACAGCGTTACGGTGACTCCGTTGATACCGAAAGCGGCACTTTCATTTTGGATACCATCGTTGTTCACATCCCGCCAAACGTAGTTGCCGATATTGGCTGAGGCTGTGATGCTCACGGCAAAGTCATCATCTTCGGATACTCCTGGCGCATTGCCAGGCGTAGAGTCAAAGTCGGGTTGATCAGCCGTCTGGATCTGGGCAACATTCGACTTCGTGCCCCCCGAGGAAACAGTCGCCACAACCTGCAACAGCACGGATGCTCCAGGAGCTACCGTACCCACGTTCCACGTTCGCGTCGCGGAATTGTAATTGCCTCCCGAATTGTCCGAAACATAAGTCAATCCTGCTGGCAAGACATCCGCTACCGTAACCCCGCTAGCAGCACTCAGTCCGCTCGCGTTGCTAACCGTGACCGAGTACGTAACGGTCGCATTGACTGGCGGAGTTGTGTCGGTAACGGCAGACACAAGAGCCAGATCGATTGGACGCAGACCAGCATCGATCGATAACTCCTCAACGCCCGCAGCCAGGTTGAATGTGGCCGTCTGCCCAGCGGAATTGGCATTGCTATCCGTCGCTGCAGTACCGGCGCCCGAAGTCGTAAAGACTTGCCCAGCAGGCGCAGTAAACCTAACAAAATACTGCCCCGGGGTGAGGCTATTGAATAGGTAGTAACCAGGGTTGCCAGAACTATCGTTGGCTGTCACAACAGGACTGCCCACTTGGACACCCGCTCCTGTGAACAGAGTTACAGTTACACCGTTCACACCGAAGCTGGCGGCTTCATCTTGAATGCCGTTGTTGTTGGCGTCGCGCCACACGTAATTGCCAACTTTAGCAGACCTGTTGAATCCCTGATCTACATCGCGGTTAATTTCGCCCGGTGCCAAGGTGAACGGAGCAGTAATCAGTAACTCGCCCAGTCCATCACTGTCATCTTTATCGTTGCGTCCCGGCACGTTGCTCGGCACGTCAGCCGGACTAGCTACTTCAAAACCCGCCGGTCGATCGAACTGAATCTGATAGGTCCCGGGCGCTAAGTTCGTAAAGAAGTACTGCCCAAACTCATCGGTAAGCTGCGAGGCAATTTGGCTGCCATTTTCAAGCAGCCGAACTGTCGCTGCTTCAATGCCCCCTTCAATGTCCGCTTGCAACCCATCGGAGTTTTCATCCCACCAGACAAAAGTCCCGACACTGGCTGTGGGAACCAATCCTGCATCGATGGCGAGATTGGGCACGCCCGCCCCAAGTGTAAAGGTATCGGACCTGCCCGTCCTGCTCGCGTTACTGTCAAGACTTGAGTCGCTGCCTTGCAGAGGCCGGGTGAACGCTCGCCCAGTCGGTGCAGCAAAAACTACATAATAATCCCCTGGGGCAATATCGTTGAACGCATAATAGCCAGGCTCACCGAGCGCATTGTCCGTCGTTTGAGTTGGCGAACCAACTTGGGAACCGGTGCTAGAGAACAGCGTTACCTGCACGCCATTAACCCCCTCACTCGGACCCTCATTCTGAATCCCGTCAAAATTCACATCGTTCCAGACATAGTCTCCGATGCTGACCGCCATCAACGTTCTCGATTCGAGCGTTTCAACCCTTCGCAAACGTTGACGGAGAAAACGTCGGCGATCGGTCGACTTGGCTGAAAAAATGCTCCGCGTTCGAGTCTGTCGTGTCATCAGGCTACCTCACCTTAGTGCGTAAGCGGGCTTTGTGACGCCCGCGCTCCAATACTTGCAAAATCCAAAAACGCGTCCATGCTGCGAGAATCTGCCACCATTGGGTATACAGAAAGTCTCGAAACGCTTGCTTACAGCGGTTGAAGAGGTAAAGAAAACCGAGTTTTCCTATCCGGTGACCTGGGCAAGCTGGCGTGAACATGCCATTTATAAAGAAGTGGCGGAACGCAATTCAACGCCCGTATTCGCAAATTCTCGATTTTTCACCAGATAAAAATCGACGGTTCCCCACAACTACAGCGGGAATCCGCGCCTAGATGCTCAAAATGAGTATCTCCAGGCCAAAAACCACACTCACTGCCGCCAACGCCACCTTGGCTTACTATCGCCAGCTGTTCGAACACTTCAATTGCCAGCATTTCCATTCGCTTCAAGCCGAGCTTGGGACCATTTGTCCCGAGCGTTCCTTCTTGCGAGCCAAAGCAACCATAAACCATTTCCAGGCAGTGCCTGGGTGCGACAAATAGCAATAAGACAGGATCCGATTATGTAACATTTGTTCCTCTTCAGGCAACACAGTCACGAACGAAGGAACTCCCCATCGCCCCGGTACTCCGGGGAGAGGGGGACGGGGGGTGAGGGGCGCCCGGTCTGGAGTAAGCGACTTTCTCAATGGTTACTCGAGACGGTAGCACAAGGGCTTACTTAAAT
>JANRMD010000126.1:0-10631 GCA_033761895.1 Pirellulaceae bacterium
ATGGTCCGAAATCTACGGCGTGTCAGATTTTTGAGAATCAGTGACGTGAATCGCATTGGGGCAAGTGTTGGGGCAAGTGTTCTGGTGAAATACAGCGGACATTAACTGCGTGGGCGAACGTCCTGCGTTTGCTTTGTTGTACTGTACCATGAATCGCTTCACTTGGAATCGTTTCACTTTTACCGGTACCGGACCAAAGGACCGGAACGTTGAAAGGCCCTGCCTGGAAACCAGTAGATTTGAAAGTCATGAATCGTTGCTGCGAACGCGAACACGGAAGGGTTGGCGAACACCAGCGGCCCCTTGCTCAAAGGCTCGCAGGCGGTGGATGAGGGGTGTGGTTAGTTCATGGCCCTTGGTGATAAGGATGTCGCCATTTCGAGTCAAGATGTTCTCATCCAGGATCATGCGTTCGGAAAGTTCAGCCACATGAACTAGCTTTGATTCGACATTCCCAAGAACCATGGCTGTGAACGACTCAAGCAGTTTGGGGTTGTACTTACCACTCTCGTCGACTTCCAACCAATTGATCGCTTCGCTTACTGAGTGATGTTCGCACAGCAGATCAAAGTCGATCAGGATTCGCAGTATGTTGGCACCTAGCTCTATGGTTGGCGTTGAGTTCGACTGGACTTGGCCTGGAATCTGCCCAGCGATCATCGCTGCGACTCCTTCCAGCCGAGGAATCTTCGAAATCAAGCGGCTCCCGATTTCAGCTTGCGAACGCATCAGCTCCTCTTCGGATGCAGTTAGTACATGGCCTCGCGCGACGCGATCTAGCAACTGCTGTGGGACGGCTACGCAACCGATTTGTGAAAGCATGGCCGCAATTTCATATTGCCAAGTCTCTTCGAGCTGCAAGCGTGCACAGAACTGCTTTGTCAGATTGCGTATACGCCCACCCCGCCCAAATGCAGTCGGATTGACTAGAGCCAGAAACTCCGTGATTAAGCCGATGGTTCCAGTCAGCGTACGCGTTAGCAGAGTGCGTTCAAGTGTTTGTGATTGGTACTGCCGAATGGCGCTTTCTAGCGTTTCGGCCAACTGATCAGCCGGGCAGGGTTTATTCAGAAAACGAAACACACTTCCCTGATTAACAGCGTTGATGGCAGTTTGTTGATCCGCATTTCCGGTCAACATGACACGAATGGTGTCTGGGGCGACGCGTTTCGATTCGGCCAGCACCGTCAGTCCACTGACTTCAGGCATTTGCATGTCACACACGACAACTGCGAAAGGACCGTCATCTTGGAGCATCTTTAGTGCGGCGGGACCACCTTCCGCTAGCTGCAGTTTAAAGCGACCATGGAGACTCCGTCGCAGCGCCTGTAGCACATTGGGTTCGTCATCGACCAGCAGAACTTCATCGCTCATTGAATGCTCCTCATTTTTGGTGCATTGTGAATCAGGTCCGTACCGCACTGTGCTTCCAGCATCGCGTCGTTGTTGCTCTTTAACTCATCAGCGCCGCTCCATTGCAATGAATCGTATCGAAAGCCGCGACCTCGTTGACAACCTCTTGCGGGAATCCCCACACCTCCAGGAGATAACCACCTACTGCAGCCGAGTTGGCACTAAAGATTCGTTGTTCCGCCACGAATTGAGGTAACCCTTCGTTATGCATCAGTTGCATCACTCGGCGATACCTGTCAGGAAATTGATGAGCCAAAACAATCTTGCCGACATCGCGTAAGTAATTTGCTAAATAGGCGACGTTTGCTGAACGAGGGCCCAGCCCATGCGATTCAGCTGTTGCTCGTCCGATACGTGCAGCCTGAATCGACTCTTCGCAAAGTTGATCGATATTCAGGATTTCGGGGTCAGATAGGAAGGGGGTAAAAATCCCCATTTCATTGAGCAGGCCAGCAATTAGTTCTGCCCCCAGCAGCGTTACCGCTTCGCGCGGACAGAAGACTGCGGAACATCGACCGAAGAATGAAGAGGCGACCAACTGCATAATCTTGGCTGACATGCCAATATCGGAGGCAATTAAGTCGACTACGATATCGAGATTCGGCGGCTCCTGCTGAAGTTCATTGCTTAGCTCACGAAGCACGGATGAACGAACAGGCACCGCAGAGACTCTGGAGACCGCGCGACGAATATCGGACTGCGGCAGGCGTTCGCGTGCTTGCTGAGCGCGTAACACCATCGACTCGATCGCATCTTTGGTACATGGCTTGGAGAGGAATTGATGCGCAGTACCTGCAACCTTGATCGTCTGTTCGCGGTCGGCGAAGCCTGACAATATGCAGCGCATGGTCTCAGGCTGATAGAGGAAGCTCTCGAACAGGACTCGACTTCCGTCGACGTAGGGCATTCGAATATCTGTCACTAGAACGTCGAATGGCTGATCGCGGAGTAAGCCTAGAGCTTCCTCACCACTTGAGCAAAAGGTCATCGCCCACTGCTGACGATGAGGGTGTAGCATTCTCTTCAGAGCTTGAAGAATGTTCGCTTCGTCGTCGACAAATAGAATGCTGAGTGACGTCATTTTGCCCTTGCTTACACCCTTGCTGTTGGAGAATATTGGTCAACGTGGGTCGGTGGAAGACTATTCACGTTTGCTGCCCGGGCATCAGAAACAATCGGTAGCCAAACATGAAACGTAGTACCAACACCAAGTTCGGTCGTGAAAAACAGCCTGCCTTGGTGTTTTTCAACGACCACGTTGTAGCAAATCGCCAGCCCCTGCCCAGTTCCTTTGCCAACCGATTTAGTCGTGAAGAATGGGTCGAAAATGCGAGACTGAATTGCCTCGGGAATACCACCTCCAGTATCGCTGATTTCGACCACTGCCCAGCGTTCGATGCTCTTCGTTGATACTGTTAATGTGCCGCGATCGCCGGATCGCGTTTCAGCGCGTTTTTGCTCAATGGCGTGAGCGGCGTTGACGACTAGGTTTAGGAAAACCTGGTTTAGTTCACCCGGTAGGCAATCGATTTGCGGGAGATCTTCGGTAAAGTCAGTCTTAAGTTCTGCAACATACTTCCACTCGTTTTTGCAAACAGTTAGCGTATTCTCGAGGGCTCGATTGAGATTTACGCGGATCCTCTCCTCCGATCCTGGGTGCGAAAAATCCTTCATCGCGCGCACGATGCGGGCAACACCATCTGCACCTTCCAACGTTTGATCGATAGCGGCAGGAATCTCTTCTCGCAAGAACCCAAGGTCCACTTCCTCGAACAATGCCCTCAAGGATTGAACGGAAGCAGTCAATTCGTTGTATGCACTGCACTTCTCAAGCAAGAGGTCCGCTTCTTGGAGAATGCGTTCAATACTCTCAAAGGAAGTCTTCAGAAAACGCGTGTTGTCACCCACGTATTGAATGGGGGTGTTGATCTCATGCGCAATACCCGCCGCCAGTTGCCCGACCGATTCCATCTTCTGCGCGTGGGCCAGTTGTGTTTCGAGTTGCTTGCGGCGAGTCAAGTCGCGGAGCATGGCAGTAAACGAAGTACGATAAGCATGTGTGAACTCACTGACCACGATCTCGAGCGGGATTGTAGCGCCGTCCGACCTGATTCCAGTGATCTCGCCACCATGATCTGTCTTGGTGTACTCAAGCAAGTTGACCGCACAGCCCTCGTTGGAATCGCAGAATTGAGCCGAGGGCACCAAGTCGCAGATGTTCTTTGAGATGGCTTCGTAGAAGTCGTAGCCAAAGATCGTCTGCGCCGCGGTATTGATTGATTCAATGTTCCCGTTTGAATCGAAGGTAATGATCCCTTCAGCAGCCGTCTCAACGATAGCTTGTGTACGGCGCACTTCATCCTCCAATGCCGCCGCCATCTGCGTCAGAGTTGAATTGGATTGATAAAGCTGACGACTCCGCTCCTCCAGCAATCGCTCGGCTTCTTTCCGAGCGGAGCGCTCGCGGTGAACGAATCTTTCAAGTATTTCATTGGATACCATTGCGTTCATACTACCAGCAGATTCGAGATTAAGATCCTAATTCGAAGTTGGGATTTACCTAAACGATTGGCCTCAGCGAGAATTTGGCATGCGTATTCGGCTCTCCTTCAAGATCCGTACGGATAATCTCCAGCGATTCCCCAAAGTGCTCGATGCTGGCTGAAATCAAGCCATGCGCTAAATCCGCGAAGGGCCGCTTTGACTGATAGACGACATCTAACCAGCCCTCTTCAGTTTGAGGAAAAGAAAAAGTTGGTAATTCAGCAGATGGATTCAACTTTCGAACTTCGACATGAATCACGTCTTCGACACTTAACAACAATTCGAAGGTGGACGAGACCCGCTCAAATGCTTCCGGGTGTAGCTCCAGAAATTTGCCGAACATATGCTTGCCAAATTTGAAAATCAAATCAGGAGTCGAAACGTTCGTGAGATTGCTTAGTTCGCCGATCATCGATACTAAGTCGCGATGATCGTACGTACCTACCGAAGTGAAGCCCCCGGTGTGGAACGGACAACCGCGGGTTATCACTTGATCTGTGACTTCCATTCCGAAACCCGTCTCGACGAGTTCGAGAAACTCTGTGAATATCAAGCCTCTCATTCGCTCACCCTCCTGTCCAATTCCTAGCGGAGCCGCATAAGCTCCGGCATTGTTACCATAAACTGCATTACGTTACTAAGTGCCGGGCAGCGCGCACCGGCGTCCGGAATGGCTTCCACAACTAATGGAAGTCCTACACAAACACAAATATGTACAGACATGCACAGATACTGGGCCAATCAGGCAGCGTGCCTAGTGACACCACTCATTGTTTAGCGATATGTACCAGCCGCTGAAGTTCGCAAAGCAAGTGCTCGAAATGCAAGGGCTTGTGCAGTACAGCAGCAACATTCAACTGCTTTAATCGAGTTGTGAGTGTGACTGCATTTCGACCTGTTAGGACGACGATGGGCGTTTTCTGTGTAGCTGGGTTAGTCGCTATACACTCGATCAACTCATCGCCGGTTGCTAGCGGCATGGAAATGTCCGTAATGATCACATTTGGCTTTTCGGTCACTGCGGACATAATGCCCTGCATGCCATGATAAGCCCTCGACAAACGCACTTTGTACGGCCGCAGATTTCGTTCCATCGCAGCGACGACGTTGGGGTCATCGTCAACGAAGAGAATACGCGGCCACGCGACTTCACGTAGACCTGAGCGCGATGTGGGCGGAACAGTTCCCACACCTGGAGCATTGATACCCATTTCGCCACCACTTACGTTGTAAGGATTGAACAGCCTCGAGACCGAAGGTGTGAATCTATTGGGGGCGAACTTAGATCCAGCTTTCCGAAGCCAATGAGAACGTAGCTTTGGATTTTCAAGGAAGCCGTCAGTGTTTTCGCCTATGATGGTTTTGCGGCCATCATAAACTGATATTTTGTAAACCTTGACCGCCTTTAACGATTTTGACGATCCAAAAACGATACGTGAGCAACGCAAGTCCACGCCATTTTCAGCCCAGTTACAGAAAGCCCCACTGTGTTGATCACCCGCGATAAACAAAAGGCCGTACTCGGAATGCTACGCCTGTATCTATGGTTGATTCCCATGGTCGCATTCACTTGGCTGAGCAGCATGTTTCTCCATGAAATAGGTCACATCCTAAGCGGTTGGCTCAGCGGCGGCGAGTTTCGTTACATAGACGTCTACCCGTTTCATTTTTCAACTACGATCCTGCAACCCAATCCGTACCCTGCATTAGTGACGTGGAGTGGTCTGCTTTTAGGCTGGTCGCTGCCATTACTCACAATTCCCCTGTGGAAGATTGAATGGGCAGCGTTGGGTCCGAGCGTGCAGGGTTGGTCAGCCTATTGTTGGCTGGCATTTGGTGCGTACCTGGCTCTTGCAGCAGGTGAATCGCTGAGTGATACCGGCCAACTACTTACCGAAGGCTGGCCGCTGGCTGTGCTAGTTGCCGTCGGTGCTGCGGTCGCAATCTGTGGTTACTTCATCGGCCGAATTGGAGTGACCAGATTGCACCGCCGATTCAGTGCGACACCGCCAAGCTGGAGAAGTGTCGGAGCCGCTTTAGCACTGTTCATGACGTGGTACGCGCTGCAGTATTCCGTCGCGAACTGGATGAACATTTTCTAGTCTTCCCCTCACATGCTCATCCATGCTCGGGGTACTAGCACTCGCTCGCTCTGGCGAACTCCAACTGGTCGTACTCGGCGAGCTTGTCATTACCCACAGCGTCGTGTACGAGCACGGGTTTAATCGTCATCCTCATCGCCATCTAGATCCGGATGGAGTGGATCGTCAGGATCGAAGAAGAAATCCCCAAGCCCGAGCGGCATCATTTCGCCCCCCATACTCCGCCGCTTTCGCTCCGCAAGAACATTGAGATCAAGTGCATCGTCACCCAAACACAATTCCAGCGCCTCGCGCCAAGCCACGTCTTTCGCAACCGGATGAGATGGATCTTGAGCCAGCCGCTTGAGCGCAAACCGCAACAGATTCAGGCCATCACGAGCCGAAAAATCTAACTGCAGTTCGTGCGATCGTTGCAGAAACTCAACCGTCATCGCCAACATCTCGGACTCGGCGAAGGGCAGATGATATTGCAGGATTGCCAACTCATCCTGGCGATTCGGAAAGCCGAGCGGTAAGGTGGGTTGCAGACGACTTAAGATGTAGTCGGGAATCTCGTAGGTCGAATCGTCTTGGTTCATCGTCACAGCGCATCGAAAATTGCGGTGCGCATGAACCACGATACCTGCGACGATGGACTCAACGTACCGACGCTGATCAAAAAGCGGGGCCAGGCTGGCCCATGACTTTTCGTTCATGCGATTGCCTTCGTCGAGGACACACACTGCGCCCCGAATCATGGCAGTCACCAGCGGTGAGGCGTGGTAGGCGATCGTACCACTCTGGCTGAGCACTGGCGTAACCAACAAGTCTTCAGGCCTCGTGTCTGCAGTGCACTGGAAGACGTACAGATCCTGCTTTCGTTCAGCAGCAGCGGCCATAGCCAATGCCGTTTTACCGATCCCAGGCACTCCAACTAGCCGCGGTGTAAGTGGTAGGTCGGTTTGATCAACGACCAACCAACAAGCAAGCAACTGCTTCAGCACTTCGCGTTGACCAATCCACTCAGCCCGATTCGTTAGCGGAGAAGCTAACTTCAGTCGAACGCCATCAATCTCCACCGACTCTAGGCTCATGCGTTGCTGCTCTGCAGTGTGCCGCGACGCTCCGCCGTCGCGAGATTTCATGCGGTCATTTGAAAAAACGCGACGGCGGAGCGTCGCGGCACACAGACTCAAAGCCAGCAAGGCTCAAAGCCAATTAGTGCGATCAATCACTGAATGCGCCTATTGGGGTTCGCCGTTTAGTGCGCCCTTTTTAGTGCGCATTGTGCAAACGCTCAGCAACAGCATCCCAGTTCACAACGTTCCAGAATGCCTTGATGTAATCAGGGCGACGATTCTGGTAGTTCAGATAATAGGCGTGTTCCCAAACGTCCAAGCCGAGTAGCGGCGTTCCACTAATGCCTGCGATGGCCTTGCCCATAAGCGGGCTGTCTTGATTGGCAGTTGAACCGATCGAGAGCTTTCCGCCTTCAACAACTAGCCAAGCCCAACCACTGCCGAAACGAGTCGTTGCAGCCGCGCCAAACAACTCTTTAAACTTGTCAAAGGAACCAAAGGTTGAATCGATCGATGATGCCAACACGCCGCTGGGTGCACCACCTTTACCAGGGCCGATTACTGTCCAGAACAAAGAGTGGTTAGCGTGTCCGCCGCCGTTGTTACGAACCGCAGTCCGTTTATCCTCCGGCACGGCGCTGAGATCAGCGATCAGCGCTTCCACAGTCTTGCTTTCCAGAGGACTGCCTGCGAGAGCGTTGTTGACGTTGGTGATGTACGCTTGATGGTGCTTGCCGTGATGGATCTCCATCGTCTTCGCATCGATATGCGGCTCGAGTGCGTCAAAAGCATAAGGAAGTGCTGGAAGGGTAAAGGCCATGGAAATGGTCTCCTGTATTGAAAGGGGATTTCTATCGGTACGGAAGCTCTGTCGAACCTTAGCACGATAGGCGGAAACCCCAATTCTGGCAACCCGCCATTACTGGTCGACACGCTTTTCAAGCCGCCAGAACCGGGCCCTTTCGGCTAGAATGCACAGCCTTCTACCATCGCCCATTCCGCTGTCGAATAACCAAAACATGCTGAACGCGTTAGCAATTTCTGGATATCGGTCGCTTAAAGACGTCGTTCTATCGCTTGGGCAATTGAATGTTGTTACGGGCGCGAACGGCTCCGGTAAATCAAGCCTCTATCGATCGTTGCGATTGTTGGCAGACATCGGCAGCGGCAACTTAATCGCATCTTTAGCTCGCGAAGGTGGACTGACTTCGACTTTATGGGCAGGACCTGAGATGATCTCGGACGCCATGGATCCAGAACCAACCATCCGCAAGAAACCGATCAGCCTTCAGTTAGGGTTTGCCAGCGACGAATTCTGCTACTCGATCGATCTCGGATTGCCAACTCCGTCATCTTCCGCATTTTCACTGGATCCAGTGATTAAGCGCGAATGCCTATGGCGCGGAACTACCATGCGTCCCTCAACGCTGTGGACCGATCGACACGGTCCAGTTGTAAAGTGTCGCGACGCGGACGGTGAATGGACTTCGCTTTCGATCAATCAACCTACGTTTGCGAGTGTCGTAACGGAATTTGCCGACCCTCAGCGTTCGCTCGATCTCATGGTCCTGCGTGAGTTACTCCGCTCATGGCGCTTTTATGACCACATGCGAACCGACCGTGAAGCACCCGCTCGCCAGTTGCAGGTTGGAACTTATTCACCTGTGCTGGCGGAAGATGGTGGGAACCTGGCGGCTGCATTACAGACCGTTCGCGAAATTGGAGATGGCCCAGCCCTCGATGAGGCGATTTCAGATGCGTTTCCTGGCTCACGCTTGCAGATCGATACGACTCAGGGCAGATTTGAAGTAATGCTTAAACAGCCAGGGTTATTGCGTGCACTGCGGGCGGCAGAGTTATCCGACGGAACACTGCGCTACCTGCTACTGCTGGCTGCATTGACTTCGCCACGACCACCAGAACTCTTGGTACTAAACGAACCGGAGACTTCACTGCATCCCGATCTCATTCAACCGTTGGGACGGTTAATCGCAAGTCGCGTAGGTTCCTCACAAATCATCGTAGTGACTCATAGCCTGGCGCTGGCCGATGCGTTAAGCAGCCGTTCAAGCTGTTTTTCAATTCGTCTCGAAAAGGTGGCTGGCGCAACACGACTGAGCGGCGAGAATTCGTATGGCGTGCCCGCTTGGAAATGGCCGTCGCGGTAGGGTTGAATAGCGAACTAAAAGCGCTGTCGACGGATGAATCCGATGAACTCTTTATCAAGCTCCTGAAGATCTTCTCCAAAATGAGATTTGAACAGGGCGACTCGTTCGCGTGGGGGAGTGTCTACCAGCGGCTTTAGCTTGCGCAAGTCTTCAAGGTAAGCCACATACTGCTTGGGCTTAACCTTCAACAAAAAGTAGGTCAGCGCCCAACTTTCGCTGTACGCGTCGCTGGCCGTACTGGCGTTCTTGAGGCGGCTGTCATCTGTGATCAAAGTCGTAAGGGAGTCGGCTGGGCGTTTAGGCAGATAATTCGCGAACAAGCGCCAGTTGTGAGGATTGATCTTTCCAACAGTCGCTCCGCCACGAGCGCTATTGGTATCTGGAGTCTCAAAGAACATGGCCATCCCTTCGCTAAACCAAAGCGGACAATCGGCCATCCGAACTTGCAACCCAGTGTTGAACGACAATTGATGAACCGCCTCATGCACGTTGGTTGCCAAAGTGCGTTCGGCTCCAGGCTGCGCAAACGCCTGGTTGATTAACTGGGTAGTATTGAGCCTTGCACCGCCAGCTACTCCCGCCACTCCCGTCAAGTCAAAACTACTCATGCGATTCGTTTGAATGTTGTAGTAACCGATCAGAGCTTTAGCCGTATCGCCAATATCGCGTTCGGCATAAGCGAGGTAGGCCTCCTTGGTATTGAACACGATGGCAATCAACGGGAACCGAGGTTCTTCAAGCTCGATCTTTTTTGCCTTCCAAAAGCTATGAAACTTGCGATACAGGCCTTCGTACATCTCGCCGACCCACTGCGCGTAGGCCTCGTTGGTATTGTAGATGATGACGTAGTGCGAAGTTTTGTGCACCCTAAACCCGTCCGTGGCATTCAGCTTGAACTTTGCATAAATTTCTTCGCTCGAGAGAGCCTTCATCGGCTCCGTCGAATCTGATCTCGAGAGAATATCGTTCGGCTGAAGCGCCCACAACTGACCATCGGGAGTAAGCAGCAATAAACCTCCATCTTCGGCTTCGACGATGATTTCCCCAACCGAAGTCGTTTGCCCAAGCTGGTGCTTGAACTCGACATTGACCGTTTGAACCTCAGGCCGAGGCTCGTCTTGAGAGCGTGCGGAGCTTGCAACCGATACCACTGTGAGAGCACAAAACAGCAGCGCAATACCGTTTGCCCCACGGATTTTTGAGGGCATCCATGTGAGAATTCGCTGAACCATCGGCTTGAAATCCATATCAACAGAAGAATTTGCCCGCGTAGCACACCCCCATTATAGACTTAACATCAAGCCTTCGCGATTGCCCAAATCACGAAGTTAGGGTGACGTCCGTGG